>CAZFWM010000109.1:0-20294 GCA_964522545.1 uncultured Thermodesulfobacteriota bacterium | reverse complement strand
CCTCCACCCGAGAGCCTCCCCCGCCCCTCACTCCGGACTTTGTCCGAGGCCCTGGACGAAACAGACGACCGGGACTAGTAGACGCCAGGATGTTATCATGGTGTTTTCCCCTTTTCTTTCCGATCATTTTCAAGGATGGGCCGGATGGCCCCCAACACAATACGGCCTTTTTCTCCCGGGCGATTCGATCCGCCGGCCTACCGCCGCAGAGCGGGTCAGCCGGTGAAAGTGGTCACGGACCGATGCGTCCTCTTGGTAACTACAGACGTTCTGGAAAAGACCGAATTAGGAAATTGCGTTGGAGGGGGGAGATCGCGGGGACGGAAGGCAGATCTGATCGCAGCAAGGGCCGACGAAAAGGCGGGCGGCGACCCCTCTCCGGATCAGTGCACAGCTGACCGCCATGACGACGGCCAGCAGGACGAAGACATAGGCGAGCCTCAGGAGGCATACCGGGCAGTCTTCGTCATAGAGTTGGTTGGTGCCGTACTCCAGGTGGTGGTGGGAGCAAAGAACAACGGAGAATATCAGGATGAGTGCAGTGAGAATTACACTCAGCGCGCGTGCGAGTTTTGCTTTTATATTGTTTTCGGTATGCATGATATCAGCAGATCAAATTTTACGAGATCATAATAATACCACAGAAATTAAAGGCTGAGAAGTCCTCAATCGGTCAATATTTTGTAAAATCGAGTAACAGACAGCAAAGGCTCCTAGCAGCAATTCAATCTTCTCGGCGAGTATGATTTTTCATGCAAAAAAGGGGTTGAAGCAGAATCGCAACAGACCTAAACGTGAAATGTGGGCCGCCGATAGAATATCTGCATATTGGACAGGCCCGTATGCTCTGGGCTAATGGCTGGCTCAGAAAACTATGAAGCGCACGGTAAGTGTGCGGACTGCCGAGCCTGGTCCCTCCCTATAGTATTTCAGGACCATGCGGGTAAAACCGGTATCGATCGCTTCGAAGAACCACTTGCTCTCACTCGGCGATCCAGGCATTACCGGCGGGATCGCGACGGAGGTCTCGCAATAAAAATCTACGACATCTTCGTTGAGCTCCTCGAGATACCATTCATATCCTGTTGAGGGAGTGGACATAAGATTTACATGGACGAACCAGCCCCTCATCAGGAAGATCGTCTGCCCATCGCTATCTTCATCGAGGCAGATGATCAGGCTTTTCGATGTGGTCGTCTGATCGTCTATGGCTGCGTCCGAGAACGCAACGTGGGGGAGAGCGAAGCAGAAGACCCCGATGATAGACCAAAGAGCGATTTTCTTCATTTCAATTCCCTCCTTTCAAATTCCCTTCATGCTTGCACTCACCATAGTAGTCGATCGAGACACCGGCCGCGGCGGCAATGCATGAATTGGCATAGGTCTCACCATCGCACCCGCAGACCGGATCCCATAAATAAGGGCACACCTCGGGGCGCTCCTCGCACGCGCCGGGCCCCTCGCATGCACCGTCAGGATAGTGGCAGTACAGCCTGTCCGTCCCGGATGACGTGCAGTCATCATCGCTGTAACACTCCTCCGGCCCCGGCCCTGTATCGATCCATTCAAGAACATAGACCTCTGTCGTCCCTTCCGTGAATAGGCCGGAAAAGACCCCGACTGTCCTCAAGCTGGGAAAGGGGAACGAGATGGGTATACGCACGGGAGGCTGAATGATCGGCAGCGGGTATGACCAGAGCTGAATGACCCGGGGTGTCGGGTAGGTCAAGATCAGGAAGGTCATCCACGTGGCCGGTTCAGGCGTACCCAGGGCAAAGTTGAGGCTGAGCGTGCCCGCCGAGTAGGAGGCGTCCAGTTCGAGTGTAAATTCCGGCGCTTCGTAAGGGGCATGCATAGGACCCATCCCCATTCCCACAGCGGCGTCCCAAAACGGCTGGAATTCGTAATAGGAGGGCGGCGGGCCCTCCCGCCGGGTCAACAGGGACCAGCCAACGTCCTCCGGCTTCCAGGTGTGGTCATAGCCGAACGTAAAGAACTCCACGGCGAATTCCGGGTTCTCGGTCCACCAGTGAACACTGCCCGCCGTCTGACACCAGCACGGCCCGGGCGAAACTTCGCCGTGAGGCGTATGGACGCCGTGAAGGTGGCTCATAGGTCTCTCCTCGACGGCAAATGACCAGCCTGGCGGGATCAGGACATTCATGTAATGCGCAGGATTCATATCGTTTGTTCCAATACGAAAATCCATCATCGGGTAACTTGCCGAATCGATGTCATAGGCATAGGCAGTCGGGCCGATGCCGCCGCATCCGGCGCCCACACAGTGGATCAGCGGCGCATCCGCAAACGCCGATGATCCAAGAGTGGATACTGCAAGTACCAGAATCATTCGAAGTAGTGTTTTCATCTCCTTTCTCCTTTCTCATCATTTTAGGATATATTTATATACGGAAAGATGGATAAAATTATAACAATTTTTTTGGCAAATTGAAAAACCCACTTTTATGTCGCAGGCCCTTAGGAAATATTGCTCTTGCAACTTAGTTGCATAAAATGTATGTTGCCTTTTTCTAGAGCAATTTAACAACAGAGAGCGTGAAAAGAAATGACAACTTATCAAATACTGCGCAAGGCAGGTCTTCGTCGCACCAAGGCACGGGAGGCTGTCCTAAATCTCCTCTTAGAGGCAATGCGACCATTGTCGCACCAAGAGATTGCGATTCAACCCGAGGTGGATCGTCTCGATCGCGTGACGCTCTACAGAACCCTCACTACCCTCCAAAAAGCCCGCTTGGCACACCGCGTTCAGGGCGTGGACGGGATCTGGCGCTTCAGCGCCCATGGTATCGATCACGCCGGGTGCCCAGGCAATCACCCTCACTTCCTCTGCCTTCACTGCAGCAAGATGACGTGCTTAACCGAGCAAGCCCTTCCCTGGATCTCCGTACAAGAGGGAGCGGAAGTGAAGGGCAAGCAGTTTGTTGTCTATGGCCTGTGCCCGGCGTGTGCGTCGAAGGAAAATAATACTCCAGCCGCTTCTCGCCACAGAGAAAGCCGACAAAGCAAACGGCGGCATTCAGCTTCCTTACGCCCTGGGGGAACAACATGAGCAATGACTTCCAAATGTCTATTCTCGAGCAAACCAGAGTGCGCTTCAGGCAGCTCGTCGAAAAAGAACATCTGCTCAACACGAACGTCTCCGTCCTGGCCAAGCCATTGTCACCCGAGGAGGCTATAGGTTCCCCTGGCCGGAGGGATTTCCCGATCATCACCGGCAAAGAGCGGGTCGTGGAGTCCAATGTGCTTGGCGCCAAGGGCCATGCCTTCACGGACTCACCGCGCGAGTTCCTGGGGGTGGTCGAGAATGTTCTGCGCCTCGATCTGACCACCAATTCCGCTAGAGCCATCTACGTGGCTACCCTTAATGCCCTATTCGCTCATCTCAAGCTGGCGAAGGCCACGGTGCATTGCAGGGACGACGATCCTGAAAAATGCGCATCGGAAACCTCTCGGCATTTACTCGAGAGGTACGGCCTGAATGATGTCGGGCTCATCGGATTGAACCCGGCAATCGCGGAAAGGCTCGTCGAGACCTTCGGGGCCGATCGCGTTCGTATCTCCGATCTCGCGGTGGACAACATCGGCAGGCGGCGCTTCGGCGTGGAGGTGTGGGACGGCAATGAGAGGCTGGACGACCTGATCGACGCCTCGGATATCGTCCTGACGACCGGAACAACTCTCATCAATGGTACGTTCGACAAAATCCGGAGCCGGATCCAAAAGGCCCAAAAGCCGTATCTCTTATACGGGGTGACCGCCGCCGGCGTGAGCCATCTCTTGGGTATCGAAAGGATCTGCCCCTTCGGCCGGGACGATTAGCGAAACGGCATGCCGGAGCTTCTTGAAAGACCCACTATGTCTTTCGAGGTGCAAGGGATCGATTGAATCTCACCGATAGAACGAAAATAATCGGTACAGTAGCTCCGATCATTTTGGTCCTTGCGCTAGGCACCTACGTCATCGTTGCCTTTGAGGGTACAGCGGATCGTGGGAGGAGAATAGGCGTTGCCATAGAGTTCATGGACCATGCGGCCGCCGCTTACATTGCTCAAGATAAGGGCTGGTATAAAAAACAAGGTCTCAAACTTTCCGGGCACAAGAGTTATATAACCGGGATGGCACTCGCCGCCGCCCTCGCCCGAAGAGATATCCAGGTGGCCTATGTATGTCTGGTGCCCGCTATCAACGCCTATGCCAACGCCCGGGTCCCGATAAAAATCGTCGCGGGCACACACAAGTACGGATATGCGTTGGTCGCCGATCCAAAAAAGGTAACCAAGGCCCAGGATCTCACTAAGCCGGGCCTTCGGATCGGGTGCGTCCGAGAAGGCGGTGCTGTTGACGTGCTGCTGAATCGCACCATCAAGAAGTACGATCTGGACCACAATGAGGTCCTCCGGAAGGTCCGACGGATGAATCCACCGAAGCAGTTGCTGGCGATAAGAGCCCGACAGCTGGATGCAGCGTTCCTGCCCGAGCAGTGGGCCACCATGGCCGAAGATCTCGGCTTCGAGATGATTCTGTCGGCTCAAGATATATGGCCTGGTATGCAGGGAAGCGTCTTGCTGGTCAAGGAAGAGCTCATCCTAAGTCGTCCCGAACTCGTGAGCAAGCTTGTCGCCGTGACCCGGACCGCGACGAACTGGATCAACCGACATCCCGAAGAATCGGCCAAGGGAATGGCAAGGCAGCTCTCCATCACCGGCAAGGCTGTCATTCCTCTGGAGGCGGCACAGATTACGGCAATGCTGGAAATTACTCCCGAAACGCTGCTGCGCTCCATGAAAAGACTCGAGTATTCAACGGATCTTTGGAAGACGTTCAAGAGATGATCGATTACGTCGCCCGCCTCGGCTACATCAAAAATCCAATCCGGGCCGAGGAGATCGTGGAAATGCGGTTCTTGAAATGAAGGATGAAAAGAAGCACAGGCGACTATGGGGGGCGATTCCCGTCGCGATCGCCTTCGCTATGTGGGAAGCGGTGGCGCGCCTCGGTTTCGTACCGGGGGACACATTCTTTCCGCCATTTTCCGTTGTGGTCGAAGAGCTCCTTGATCTCATCGCAACAGGCGTGCTCGCGGAGAGTTTCCTGGCAAGCCTGCTGCGTGTGTTGATCGGCTTTGCTACCGGGGCGGCGGCCGGCATCATGGCCGGCACGGCGATGGGATGGAAGAAGTACCTGGACAGTGCCCTCGGTCCGATCATCAGCCTCCTCTATCCGATCCCAGCCCTTGGGTGGCTACCATTGATAATGTTGTGGATCGGTATTAACGAGCTTTTACCGATCGCCATCATCTTCATCTGTTCCTTCTTTCCTATCTGTTACACAACGGCGACGGGCATCAAGAGCGTGGATCGTCGCTATGTGCAGGCAGCGAGGTCCCTTGGTGCTTCCGACCTCCGGATCCTGGCTACCGTCGTTTTTCCGCTGGCTCTTCCCGATATCTTCACGGGGCTGAGGCTTGAGGCCGGCATGGCCTGGAGGGTTATCATAGCAGCGGAGATGGTGGCGATACCGACGGGAATCGGAGCGTTGCTGATGAAGGCCGAGAGTCTGATCCGGGTGGATACGATCGTCGCGTGCCTACTGGTACTCTCCATCACATGCTTCTGTTTCGAGAGGATCTTTCTCTCACTGGAAAGCAGGATCACCGAGCAGTGGAGGTAGCATGCCCGGCATCGAGCTGCGGGACATCCGAAATTTCGCCTGTCGGGGAGTGAACCTGCATGTGCACCCCGGCGAATTCCTGGTGCTTCTGGGTCCCAACGGCGCAGGCAAGACCACCTTACTTAATGTGGTGGCCGGCTTGATCGAGTACCAGGGAGCCGTCTTTTTCGACGGCCTGGCGGCAAATGAACTTCCGGCACGCGAGAGAAATGTTGGCTACGTGTTCCAGGACCTCGTTCTGTTCCCGCATCTGAACGTGGTCTCAAATATAGCCTATGGCCTGCACGCCAGTGGATGGCCCGAGTCGAGGGTCGAGAAGCGCGTGGCCGCGCTATTGGAGCTTCTGCGCATCCCCCACCTCGCATCCCGCTACCCGGCAAAACTCAGCGGTGGAGAGAAACAGCGGGTGGCCCTGGCGAGAGCCCTTGCTGCGCATCCTCATATTTTACTTCTGGACGAGCCGTTCAACAGTCTGGATGTGCGCACCGGCAGCTACCTGAGAGCCGAGCTGAAGCAACTGCAACAAGACCTGGGTATGACTACCCTCTTCGTGACCCACGACCTGGCGGAGGCCGAGGACATTGCTGACAGAGTTGCCATCGTGCAGGAGGGCCAGATCGAACAGATAGGGCGCCTGGATGAGATCCTTTTCTTTCCTCGAAGCGCCAAAGTGGCAGAATACGTTGGAACTCCGAACATCCTGGAATGCCAGCACACACGCATACTAGGTCATGGATTGGCAGAGGTACGTTGCGGTGGATTGGACATCATTGTTTCTCACAATGGCAGCTCGCCGCGAAAGATTGCCATCCTGCCGCGAGACATCACGATCTCTCCACATCGTCCAGCAACCGAGGTGAACGCCTTCGAAGGTTCGATATCAGAGATCAACATACTGCCCGGATCAGTTCGAACGGTTATTGAGTCAGGCAAATGTCGATTCGAAGCTGAACTGACGAAGCAGATGTTTGAAACCATGCGTCCTGCATTGGGTAGCAAAATTTTTATGGTGCTGAGTATGATGAAGATCAAGACATGCGATGATACAATAAACGTTGCAACCGAAATGGGACTACGATAGCATTGTCTCGAAGATGAATCCAAGCCAATCCACCGGTTCTACCGGTGGTCGCTGATTGGGCGTTTTTTTAGGCGAAAGGAACAAAAGGAGGAAATGAGCATGTCTAGATTCAAGGAGATCTTACTTCTTACGATCCCATTAATATTGTCAACGGCCTGTCAGCAATCCTCCTATTTCTCCGCGCTCCCCTATCTTCAGAGCATGAGCCGCCATTCTGTTGACATCTGTTTCCAGTCGGAAGAGGCACTTGAGGCGCGTGTTTTGTATGGAACCAGCCAGGAGTACGGGCAGGAGATTGAGGTGATGGCCCAGGAGGTCGTTGGCCTGTTCGGCAAGGGATATCCTTTGCCAAGGTATGACGAGGACGTCCGCTATGTCTATTGCGGTCACCTCGAAGACCTTGAATCGGGCACACCATATCACTATAAGGTGATCCTGAATTCCGAAGAGACCGACGACAGGACATTCTTCACGGCCCCCGACCCTGGCGAACCCTTTTCATTTGCCGTCTACGGCGATTCCAGGTCAAATCCCCTGGGGAGAGGCCATGCGAGCCCATTCCACAAGGAGGTTGTCACAGAGATGCTCAGCCATGTTTTCGATTTCTATGTCCATTCCGGAGATATCGTCCACGATGGCTATGATGTGCGCCTCTGGGAGATCTACTTCGGCATTGCGGCGCCTATCTCCGACCAGATCCCCTTTTTTCCCGCTATCGGGAATCATGAGGACCGGTTAATGGCTGGGATCGATGGAAGAGAGATCTTCGAGACCCTCTTTTCGAATCCGACCGAATCATCAGGAAGAGCGGCCTATTACAGCTTTGATTACGGGAACTGCCATTTTACCATGATCACCACAGAGGAGGATTTCTCGGACTGGTCGGTCCAGAATGAATGGATACGGGCCGACCTAGAGGCAGCCAGAAGCAATCCCGAGATCGATTTTACTTTTATGGTCTTTCACCGACCGCCGTATACATCCGCCTTTCCATGGGGTGGGGAGGATGAGGGGGAGCTGCTGGCCAGGCAATACCTGGTCCCGATCGCAGAGGATTACGAGGTGGACATCGTCTTCAACGGCCACGAGCACTGTTATGAAAGAAGTGTAAAGGATGGAGTCACATACATTACGACCGGCAACGGTGGTGCTCTGCCCTCGTTTCTGGATGTCCCGTGCCAGAACCCGCATAGCGTCTACTTCGAGCCGAACGCCGATATGCGACACTTCGGGTTCTGTCTCGTCCATGTGGACGGAAGCCATCTGACATTGGAGTCGATCATCGTCGGAGGAGAGGTCATCGATTTATTCGAAATCGGGCGGGTCCCCTTTTTATGAGAATTTGAAATGGCGTCCATAATGATGAAAGCCAGGAGATCGAGGGTGGCGGGCCTGGCCGTATTGACCACCCTTGTGCTGCTCATGCTCGGCGGCTGCCACTCCGGTCAGGACCCGACCCCTGAAGGGAGCGGCGGGCCGATCGCACTTTGTGTCATGACCTACAACATCCTCTTCGCATTCCCCAATCCTGAATATGACCCGTGGAGCGTGCGAAAGGAGCATGTGGCCGCCGTCATCAGGAGTCATGATCCGGACCTGATCGGCCTCCAGGAACCTTTTCCTCACCAGGTGTGGGACCTGTACGAGCTCTGTCCCGGTTATGACGGCGCACTGCTCGACTACTTCCCTGACTCGACAATCCTTTACAAGGCGGATCGGTTCGTAAAGCTGGAGGAAGGGCACTACTGGCTCAGCCCCACTCCGGACGTTCCTTTCTCCATCGGATTCGGAAACTTTTTCCCCAGGATGGTCATCTGGGTCCGGCTGCGCGAGAAGACCACGGGCCGCGAGGTCCTCTTCGTGAACACCCACTTCGACAACACTAGCCCGAGCCAGGAGATGAGCGCTCCCCTGTTTCTCGAGCGCACCGAGGAGCTGGCGGGTCGGCTTCCCGTTGTAATCACAGGAGATTTTAACTCCAGGCCCGAACGGGAGGCCTACCTCATTCTCGTCGAAGGGCTGCCAGGGCCGGATGGGGGGGAGCCATTCAGGCTTGTGGACACCTATGATCTTGCACTGCGCCACGAAGCCCTTGCAAGGGACGATGACCCCCGGGTCTTCGATCCAGCAGGGCGGATCGACCACATCTTCGTAGCCAACCGCATCGTCGCCTGTGACCTCTGGACCGTGGATATGTACACCTATGATGTGCCGGGCAAAGATCCTTCCGACCACTTCGCAGTCGTGGCCCACATCGAAGTTAATTGAAGGTGTCAGGGGACAGCGCAGCGTCGTCGTCCCGGTTGATGGGCCGGTTGACCTTTTGTAATATAGCCTGGCAACGTGCTTTGAAGGCTAGCTCCTCTAGCTGATGTCATAGAAAGAGTGCCCGTGGTGAAAAAGGATAAAGAATGGAAGAGTTTGCTCTGAGGGTCATCCTCGACAGCATCGCGGACGGAGTCTTCACCGTGGACGGGGAGTGGCGGATCACGACATTCAATCGTGCAGCCGAACAGATCACCGGTTTTTCCAGGAAAGAGGCAGTCGGCAAGAAGTGCTTCGACATCTTCCGGGCTGACTGCTGCCAGTCGGACTGCATCTTGAGGCGGACGATAGAAACCGGCAGGGAGCTTATCAACTTGCCGATCACTATACTGACCCAAAAGGGTCGGGAAAAGCCGATCAGCGTCTCCACGGCGATCCTGAGGGATACGGACGGCAAAGTGATCGGCGGCGTAGAGACCTTCCGGGACCTCACGGCGATCGAGACCCTGCGCAAAGCGCTCACAAAGAACTACGTCTACGAGGACATCATCAGCAAGAATCACCGGATGCAGGAGCTCTTCCGTATCCTCCCGGATATCGCCGAGAGCGACAGCAGCGTGCTCATTCAAGGACCCAGCGGATCCGGAAAGGAGCTCTTCGCCCGGGCGATCCACAACCTGAGCCACCGAAAAGAGAGGGCCTTCATCTCGGTGAACTGCGGCGCCCTGCCCGACACCCTCCTGGAGTCGGAACTGTTCGGCTACAAGAAGGGGGCCTTCACAGACGCTCGCCGCGACAAGCCCGGCCGGTTCGCCCTGGCCGAGGGTGGGACCCTCTTTCTCGACGAGATCGGCGACATCTCGGCGGCGCTCCAGATCAAGCTTCTGCGCGTCCTCCAGGAGAAGGTCTACGAGCCCCTGGGTGCCACTGAATCGGTCAGGGCGGACGTGCGGATCGTCACCGCCACCCACCGAGACCTCAGGGAGGAGATGGGACTCGGGCGGTTCCGGGACGACCTGTACTACCGGCTCAACGTGGTGAAGCTGGAGATCCCGACTCTCAGGGAGCGGCGGGAGGACATTCCGCTGCTGGTGGACCACTTCATCACGCGGTTCAACTCGGCCAAGGGGAAAGCCATCGTGGGGATCTCGGATGGAGTCCTCTCCATCCTCATGAGCTACGAGTTTCCGGGGAACGTGCGCGAGCTGGAGAACGTCATCGAGCACGCCTTCATTCTCTGCAAGAGCGGCATGATCAGCCCGGAGTGCCTGCCCAGAGAGATTCTGGATGCCGTGGGCTACTCCCCGCCCAGGACAGAGTGCCATGGCGAACAGGACATCTCCCCTCTGAAGGTGGCCGAGGCCGAGGCCGTCCGCACGGCTCTGGCTCAAAATGACGGGCACAGGGAGAGGACGGCAAAAGCCCTGGGCATTCACAAGACCACACTGATACGGAAGATGAAGAAGCTGGGGATCACATATCCGTGACAGGTAGCAATACCGCCATCAGACAGGAAGTCCAAGGTGGCATTATTGCTATCTCTTTATGCCTCTACATCACCGACCCACCTTGGTTCCAACTAATTATCACACTGAAATCACAGTAAAAAATTAAGATTCAGCCTCTCGTTGTCGGGTTTGGCACGGTAGATGCTCATAATGCTTCGTCAGGATAGAGCATTTGACAATGAAAGCATCGTCGACATGGGAGAAGGCCTTGTGATGAAAATCGCGGTGGCAAGCGGCAAGGGGGGCACAGGCAAGACCACCATCGCCACGAACCTGGCCTTCACTCTGTCGGGCAACGGTCGGATGGTCGCCTACCTGGACTGCGATGTAGAAGAGCCGAACGGGCACATCTTCCTGAGGCCCGAGATAGAGAAGACAGCCTCGGTCGGGGTGCCCGTGCCCGAGGTCGATCGGGAAGCGTGCTCGGCCTGCGGGCTGTGCGGGGAGATCTGCAATTACAGTGCAATCGTCCTCGTGGGGGACAAGGTCCTCACCTTTCCCGAGCTCTGCCACGGCTGCGGCGGGTGCGCTCTGGTCTGCCCGGACAAGGCGATCCGCGAGGTCCCCCGTGAGACCGGCGTCGTCGAGGAGGGCCGGGCCGGGGACGTTCACTTCGTGCACGGACGACTCCGGGTCGGCGAGGCCATGTCCCCTCCCCTCATCCGGGCCGTCAAACAGAAGACCCCCAAGGCGGGGATCGCCCTGTTCGATGCACCCCCGGGGACATCCTGCCCGGTCATCGAATCGGTCAGGGGGGCCGACTTCGTCCTTCTAGTCACAGAGCCGACTCCCTTCGGCCTTCACGACCTCGGCCTGGCCGTGGAGATGCTAAGGGAATTGCAGCGACCCTTCGGCGTGATCATCAACCGCTCGGACGTGGGGGACGACAGGGTCCTCGATTACTGCGAGCGCGAGGAGATCCCCGTGCTGCTGGAGATCCCGGACGACCGCCGGATCGCCGAGGCCTATTCACGTGGAGAGCTGGCGGTCCAGGCCGCCCCCGAGTACCTGCGGCACTTCTCTTTACTATTTCAGTCGATCATAAACGAGGTGCGGAAGTGAAGGAACTGGTGGTGATAAGCGGAAAGGGAGGCACCGGCAAGACGAGCGTGGTGGCATCTTTCGCGGCGCTCTGCCCGGACAAAGTGGTCGCGGACTGCGACGTGGATGCCGCCGACCTCCATCTCCTCCTGGAGCCTCGCATCATCGATCGAGGCGAGTTCCGTGGCGGCAAGAAAGCCAGGATCACCGACGAGCGCTGCACCGGGTGTGGCCAGTGCAAGGAGCTGTGTCGTTTTGATGCCGTCCTCGAGATGTCGGACGGGGGCATAGAGGCAAAGGAGTTTCGCATCGATCCGATTGCGTGCGAGGGGTGCGGCGTGTGCGCCTACTTCTGCCTGGACGAGGCCATCGTACTCGACGAGCCGGTGAGCGGCGAGTGGTTCGTCTCGGAGACCCGGCACGGGCCCATGGTGCACGCCCGGCTTGGAGTTACCGCGGAGAACTCCGGCAAGCTGGTGAGTCTGGTTCGCCGCCGAGCGCGACAGGAGGCGCAGGACCGCGGCCTGGGGCTCGTGATCGTCGACGGAGCGCCGGGCATCGGGTGCCCGGTGATCGCATCGGTGACCGGAGCGGATCGGGTGCTAATAGTGACAGAGCCGACCCTGTCCGGACGTCACGACCTGGAGAGGGTGGCGTCCCTCACCGCCCATTTCCGGATTCCAACTGCTATCTGTGTCAACAAGTACGATCTCAATCCGGAGATGGCATCTGACATAGAGACCCTGGCCAGGGAGATGAACCTCGGGGTCCTCGGCCGGGTACGATACGACCCGGCCGTGACAAGGGCCCAGATACAGAAGATGAGCGTGGTGGAAAGGACCAACAGCGAAGTGGCCCGCGACATCAGGCAAGTATGGAAGGATATTTCGGCGGAGCTCGGCCTGGAGACTCCATTATCATGAAGGACAAAATTGAAAGGATTGCGATCCCCGTGTTCGGGACAAGGGTATCCCCCAGGTTCGATTTTGCCCAGAGAGCTTTGATCATCGACGTTCGAGACAAGAAGGTGGATTCGAGCCGTGAAGTGTCGTTCGACATCTGTCCCATCTTCGACAGACTGACCTTTCTCCTCCAGCAGGGCGTTCAGGTGCTTATCTGCGGTGGTATCCGCCGGTGTGACTACTTCGCACTCGCAAACGCCGGGATCACAGTGTTTCCGGGCCTTGTCGGAGAGGTGGATGAGCTGATGGAGATGTTTTTCAACGGGGACCTGCCGCGTAATGAGAGCCTGTTCATGGAGCATGAAGGAGAGGCAGGGAGGAATCCCGGGAAAGGATATGGTCGGGGGCACAGATGCAGAGGGAATCCATGGAGGGGTCGTATTGAATGAGTCAGAAGGGGTGGGATCGATTTGCCAGGCAAGGGAGCAATCTCAGAGAAGAAGGGAGGTGAGCAACATGCCAGGATTCGATGGAACAGGCCCAATGGGCATGGGACCGATGACGGGAGGCGGTTTCGGCACCTGCTCCCCGGGAGTCGGACCGACATACGGGCCGGGCTACTACCCCCGTGGAGCCGGTCGAGGATTCGCACCGTGGGGCGGGGGCCGTGGTCGCGTTCGGGGCGGAGGCGGAGGTCGAGGCGATCAGGGGGGAGGTGGGAGAGGCCGGCACAGGTGGGGCAACCCTTCACAGGTCGCTGGCCCCGGGCCCGGGAACTACCCGCCTGTGGACCCCGGTTGGGGATATGCACCCCCATCACCCGAGGCAGAGGCATCCTATCTGCGGGACCAGGCGAGCGCCCTCGAAGAGCAGCTCCAGACGATCCGGGACCGGATCGACGAGCTGAACGCACAGGGGGGTGAGGAGAAGTGAGACCAGGGGGATGCGGTCCACAGAAAGGGCCCGCATCCCCCGCCTGGTCGTCCAGCCGGATTCCCGACGCCGTTTCTCGGGCGATCATAGACAAGGGGCGGGATCGATGAAATATACTTTTGGACCGGTACTTTCAAGGCGGCTGGGTCGCTCCCTGGGAGTCGATCCGGTCCCCTTCAAGACATGCACTTACGACTGTATTTACTGTGAGCTGGGTCGAACTGCCTGCAAATCGATCGACAGAATGGAATATGTGCCTCCAGGCGTGATCCTAGATGAGGTGGAGACCTATCTGAACAGCACAGAGGAAGACCCGGACTACATCACGCTGGCCGGCTCAGGAGAGCCCACCCTTAACAGCCGCCTTGAGGAATTGATCCGTGGAATAAAGGAACTCTCAAATGCCCCTGTTGCGATACTGACGAACGGGTCCCTGCTCACTCGGCCCGATGTGCGGGATGAACTGATGCAGGCCGATCTGGTGATCCCTTCGCTTGACGCGGCCCGGGAGGAGACATTCAGCCTGATCAACCGTCCTCATGCCTCCCTGCACATCGAAGAGATCATTCAGGGGATGGAAGTCTTCCGACGCTGCTTCCGCGGGGAGATCTGGATCGAGGTTTTGCTGTGCCGCGCCTTCAACGACGGTTCCGGCGACCTGGAGGCCCTCGCCGAGGCGATCGGGAGGATATCGCCCGACCGGGTCCAGCTCAACACAGTAGTACGACCGCCGACCGTGGACTATGCCTATGCCCTGAACGACGATCAGATGACGTCGGCCTTGAAATACTTCGGCAAGAACGCCGAGGTGATCGCCTTCACGGTCCCGGGGCGGAAGAGCGGTTCTCCCACGTCCGGGGACGAGGCAGCCGTGCTCGATATCATCCGCAGAAGGCCACTGACCAGCGAGGACATTGCCAGACAGCTGGACAGGCACCCGGCCGAGGTCATTAAATGCCTCGACTCCCTGAGCCGAAACAAGCATGTGAAGGTCCAGCTCTACGAAAGCAAGCTTTACTACATAGGAGACCAAGATCATGCCGATCTATGAGTACAGGTGTCCGAATTGTGGGGCAATCTCGGAGGTCATGGCCTTGGGAGAGGAGACCCGTGACGATCCGCGATAAGGACGACTGGAAGGACCTTTACCGGAATAAAGAGTCCGAGCCGGTCCCGGTCTTTGAGTACACCCAAGAGGTTCTCGATCACTTCTATAATCCCAGAAATGTGGGGAGGATCGATGAGCCCGACGGGATCGGAGTCGCTGGGGACCCGGACTGCGGGGACAACCTGCTGGTGACTATTCGGGTAGATGAGACCACCGATAGGATCACGGATATCCGCTTCCTGGTTTACGGTTGCGCCGGGGCCGTGGCCACGAGCAGCGCCATGACGGAGCTCGCAAAGGGAAGGACCATTGAAGAGGCGCTTCGCCTCTGCGACGACGATGTCATAGTAGTCCTGGGCGGTCTGCCGGACCATAAGCGCCACTGTTCTCTCATAGGTATCCATGCACTTCATGCTGCCGTTGCCGACTACCGGGATATGCGGCGGCAGATACAAGAGGGTTTAGTCAAAGACAGGGCAGAATACCGGGTAAAAACAAAAAAGCAGAGCAAGTAGGACGATCCGGCCGGACCGGATCTACGGACCAACATGCACAAGGAGATAAAGGAGATGGGACAACCTAGCAAGCGTATCGAACGCCGGGACAAGGCGGAACAGATGAGGCTACAGGATACAGAGATACGGATCACTCTCAAGCGGGTCAAAAATAAGATCCTCGTAATGAGCGGAAAGGGCGGCGTAGGAAAGAGCAGTATAGCCGCCTACATCGCCACCGCCATGGCCGGCCGGGGGTACCGGACGGGACTCATGGATGTTGACCTGCACGGGCCCAGCATTCCGAGGCTCCTTGGCCTGTCGGGACAGCTGGCGGCGTTCGAGGGGGGCCATATCATGCCGATCCAGTATTCGGCGTTCCTCAAGGTTGTCTCCATGGAAACCCTCCTCCCCGACAAAGACAAAGCCGTGATCTGGCGGGGGCCCTTAAAAATCAGTGCGATTCGGCAGTTCCTGTCCGATGTGATCTGGGGAGAGCTCGACTATCTGATCATCGACTCCCCGCCCGGGACCGGGGACGAGCCGCTCACCGTGGCCCAGACCATTCCCGAGGCACGGGCTGTCATCGTGACCACGCCGCAGGAGATCTCCCTTGCGGATGTGCGCAAGTCGATAGACTTTTGCATGCAGGTCAATCTTCCCGTGCTGGGTCTCATCGAGAACATGAGCGGTCTGGACTGCCCTCACTGCGGCGGCCACATCGATCTCTTCCGCTCCGGGGGAGGGGAGAGGACGGCGCGTCAGACGGGAGTCCCCTTTCTGGGAAAAATTCCCATCGATCCGCAGATCGTGATTTCCGGGGATGAAGGACGTCCCTTCGTCGCCCTGGCAGGCCAAAGCAGCGCCGGCAAGATGATCGATGAAATCGCAGACAGAATCATAAAAAGTTCCGGCAGTGGAGAGGACGAGGCCGCAGAACCACCTGCTGTCTCGGAGGATGAGAACCCAATCGAAGAGAAAGGAGGAAATGGTGCCATGAAAATAGCTATTCCGACCGCGGACGGGCTTCTGTGCGCCCACTTTGGACATTGCGAGCAGTTCGCGCTGGTTGATGTTGAGGACGGCAAAATTGCAAAAACCACGATGGTCACGCCCCCGCCGCACGAGCCGGGCTTGCTTCCCCGATGGCTGAACGAGCAGGGGGCCAGCATGATCATCGCCGGCGGAATGGGCATGCGGGCCCAGGACTTCTTTACCCAGTACGGAATCGAGGTTATCATTGGGGCCGCCACTCTCCCGCCCGAGGAGATCGTCACTGCCTACCTCAGCGGCTCACTCGAGACGGGAGCGAACCTCTGTGACCACTGAGGATACAGGGCATCCAACCTGCGGCCTCGGCAATGGGGAGAAGGCGGCCCTGGAGCAAGTAGCCATGAATACATACGGCGACTGTATCCCCTGCATTACAAGGCAGGTGCGCAAGGTGTCTGAAGATATCACAGAGGATGCGGAGCTCCGCGAACGTATAATGCACGCCGCATTGAATGCCCTGACTGAGAGTGGAATGCATAATCCTCCTCCCTATCAGGGCCAGAAGGTTCAGAGGATCATAAGAAAAATTGCAGGGAACCCGGACCCTTACCGTGAGATCAAGGAGTATTTCAATAACCTGGCAAAAGAGATCTATCCATATCTGAAGCTCATGGTCGAGAGATCTGAGGACGGATTCAGGGCGGCGGTCAAGATCGCCCTTGCCGGCAATGTCATAGACTTCGGCGCGAACAGCGAGATACGGCTGTTGCGGACCATCGATCAGGTTCTTAACGCCAATCCTTCGATTGACCACATTGAGGATCTCAAGAAGGCCGTGTGCAAGGCAGAGCTCATCCTCTATCTCGGGGATAATGCAGGGGAAACCGTGATGGACCGGGTGTTGATCGAGGAGTTTCCCGAGAAAACAGAGGTCATTTACGCAGTGCGTGGAGGCCCGGTTATCAACGATGCGACTAGGGAGGACGCCGTTGCTGCGGGGCTGGACAGAGTGGCCGCCATACTCTCAAACGGTTCCGATGCACCTGGAACGATCCTGGATGACTGCTCTGAGGAATTTCGCCGGATATTCGATAAGGCAGACCTCGTGATCTCCAAGGGGATGGGCAATTTTGAAACTCTCTGTCACGCCCGAGACAAGGATATCTTTTTCCTGCTGCTGGTGAAATGCGACCTTGTAGCGAGAGACATCGGATGCGCTAAGGGAGATTCGGTAGTGGCCAGGCTTCGTTTTTTTAAGAATGTTCAGCCAGACCAGATTCCAATCCAAAAGATAGTTAATACTAAGGAGTAAGTACAATGAGAATAGCTGTAACAGCGAGCGGAGCCTCACTTAAAGAACAGGCTGGAGTGATCCAACAACAGTTGCAAAAAATGATGAAGCGAATAGAAGAACTGGAGCGAAAGGAGAAGTAGTCGTGTCGATAAAAATTGATGAAGAGAAATGCACAGGGTGTGCAATGTGTGTGGATGTCTGCCCGGTGGAGGCGATCACAGTAGACGAAATCGCGCACATCGATATCGATACTTGTATAGTGTGTTGTGCCTGCGTGGACGAATGCCCGAACGGCGCACTCTCGATGGAAGAGGAACACAGAAGTACAGAGCCTGCCCAATTTCCTCCTGTTCACTCAAACACCCAAGTGGGATTCGGACGAGGCAACATAGGGATGGGCCGTGGTCAAGCTGGCAGGCGAGAAAATGGTGGGGGGGCCGGTAAAGGTAGCAGTGGAGGTATTTTGGATCGCGTGAGAGGGAGAGGCCGAGGCCGTCGCGGAAGAGGTGGCTGTTTCAAGCGTTAGGAACGTATCAGAGATGACGGTTCGTCATCTACGTCGGGACCTTCGAATGGCTGCACAACGACAACGCATCAGAATTGTCTACTACAACCTCTTCTCGAAGATCTACGACCGCTTCATCTCCCTACATTCGTGTGATCGGGGTGGTACCTTACGGGAAGAGTTGGCCTGTGCAGTAGGATTGCAGCCAGGCGACAAGGTCCTCGACCTTTGCACAGGCACCGGCTCGCTATTGCCTCCTCTTTTGGGACAGGTAGGCGAGGAAGGCCGGATCATCGGCGTGGACTTCTCTTCAGGGATGCTTGCCCAAGCACGGAGGAGAGTGGATGGGTCCTCAAACGTGGATTTGGTCAATGCTGACGTGACTGACCTTCCCTTTCGGGACAATTCATTCGACGGAGCCACATGCTCCCACGCCTTTTACGAACTGAAGGGAGATGAAGCGAACAAGTTTCTGCGAGAGATATACAGAGTATTGAAGCCAGGCAAGCGATTCCTGATGATGGAGCACGAGGTGCCAAAGTACTTGATAACTCGAATGCTCTTTTATCTCCGAATCCTTTCGATGGGCTCGGCGAAAGCCTTGGAGATACTGCGGCACGAACGAGAAACCCTCCTGCAGGTATTTCCACAGGTCGAGAAGACCCTTGCCGACACAGGCCGCTCTAAAATATTTGCATGCACCAAAAGGTGATCCCGATTACTCCCGATTTTAATTGAAGCCAAAGAGATTTCACTATGGATGCACAACCATTGCAGGAAATTATCGAGTTCACGAATTCCGGTATAAGTGGGTATCTGTTTTCGATGCCGGATAATGCCGCTTGTGGTCCGAAGGAAAATATTCTTTTTGCATCATGTGAGACATGGATCGACTGTATCGAACTCTATGACAGAGAGATATACGAAAAGATAGTGGATAATATTGTAAAAACGATTTTTAATGCGACGCAAATATACAAAACAGAGAATACAGCAGGAAGGCCTCCCATTGTAGCCATGCTTTCATATCGAACATCAAAAGAGAGAGATAATTTAAATGGTGCACCTTATGAAAACATAGTGGAACATGCATTCAATGTCGCACAAAAGCGATATCCTGACATACAATTCTCAGGAAACGGTAGTCTTCAACTCGATGCGGCATTGATACCGGAAATATATGAAAGCAAGGTAAACTCTAAGATATTTTCTGATACATATCCACCCAATATTTTCATATTTCCAACCAAGACCTCCCTTGAGACAATTATGGGCATCGTACGTTTTGCCAGAGAGCATGGCAAACAAGGAGACGAAACCGAAGGTGTTGCAAATGAATATTTGAAGAATTTGGAAAGAATTGTTCGCACGAAAGATGCTCGAATCGTAATGCCGGAAGCTTCGAATCCGGTTGTTCTAAAAGCCGTGGAAAAATTCTTGAATAACAAATTAGGGAGCGTTGTGCTCCTGGGAAAAAAAGAAAAGATCATTTCGATTGCAAAAGCGAAAATTTTAGATATTCAAGGCGCCGAGGTCATAGATCCGGAAGATTGCCTGTTTGATTCCCGTGGAGGCATAAGGAAAGAGGCATTAAATACTTATGACACATTCTACTGCAAAGCCCAGGGGCGTGATAAAACGCGGAGCAATATGAAAACAGCCAGGTCCGTATTGAGTATGTGCTTTAGAAACAAAAACGTCCGCGATCTTTTCTTTGGCACGGCGATGGTTGCAAAAGGGGATGAAGCTCGCTGCCTGGCGGCAGGAAAAGAGTACAATTCAAAAGATATATTTCTCGCCGCAAAGATGCTCATCGGTACAAAAGAAAATGTCAGAACCATATCCGGCGACTATTTAATGTGTCATCCAAAAGTTGGGAAGGACGGCAAGATATTTGTCTCCGATATGGCTTCTGAAGTATGTCCGGATGCTGATCAACTGGCCGATATCGCCATAAATACTGCCCAGGATATCCGTTTCTATATCGGTCCTCAAAATGCCAAAGTAGCCTTTATTTTTGAGAAAAACAAAAAAATTGAAAAAATGCGGTTGGCAATAAAAAAGACAAAAGAGGCTTTAGATGGAAATGGTATTGTCGATGGGCCAATGGGAATAAATGAAGCACTTGAAGGAGGCTATACTGGGATAGTATTGCCTGATTTAAGCACCTCGAATCTTGTCTATAAAGCATTTCAGAGAATAAGTGGATTCAAAGGTCTGGCTATTGTTTCGGGAGGGGCAAATAAGCCTGTCTTTGACATATCTCGCGGAGCCGACAGCGATGAGATTTATGCTTCTATGATTCTGGCATGTTGTGGTGTGTAAGAGTGGAAATTTCTTGAGCAGGGCAACAAACAACGAACGCCGGCATACGTTAGCGGAAGGACTGAAAAATGGCGCTATACGAGTTTGAGGGAAGAAGACCGGTACTGCCTATCCGGTTGACTCAGCATGGTACAACATCTTGTATGTAGTGGGT
>CAZFWM010000108.1:0-20435 GCA_964522545.1 uncultured Thermodesulfobacteriota bacterium | reverse complement strand
GGCAAAGATCATCCCATCCCTCGCCGCCATGGGGGACTCGCCACGGTTCACCCGGGAATCCGATATGTTCTCTTGGCGGCCCTTCATCGTCGACCTCGAGCAGACGCGGTTCGACCAATGGGGATTCCCGGGGAACCTGGTGCTCAAGTCCGGCTCCACAGGATCCCCCGAGTACCACACGTACCTCGGGATCGGCCCGGTCCTGCTCCTGATTCTCGGATGCGCCGCGGCAAAGGGCACGTCCCGGCGCGCCCTGATCCCTTTGCTGCTCCTCCTCCTCGCCTTCAGCCTCGGGGTCGCCCCGGGCCTGGGGCTCATGGCCCACATGGTGCCGGTCCGGTATTTCCTCGGTGCGGTCTTTGCAGCCTCACTGCTGGCGGGCATCGGCCTGGACCGAATCGCGGGCGCACGGTTCCGCATCGGCGGCCGGGCCCTGCCGGCCGGGGCCGGCGCCGCTCTCCTCGCTGCGGTCTGGATCACTGCGGATCTCTTCGGTCTGACCAAAGGCTACTTCGGCTCTATCACCCTCCGGGCCAAGCCTGGTCTGGCCCGCTCCGAGCAGGCCTTTCACCAGATCCACGATCCCCGCCTAGCCATGGTCGATGCGGTGCGCACCAACCGCGGCCTGATCAACGGCTTCTCGTCCATGCCGCTGCGAAACGCAGGCCGGGCTGTTGCGATGGATAGTCAGGAGTACCGGGGCGAGGCCTTCCTGGTCCGCGCGGAGGGGGATGCCCGCATCCGGAGGTTCACCCCGAACCGGGTCGACGTGGACATCTCTCCGGTCGGGCCCGGCCTCCTGGTCCTGAACCAGGCCTATTCGCCGGGGTGGAGGGCCGTGGAGGCCCGGACCGGTGAGCGCCTGGGCATCACCTCGTCGGGCGGGCTGATCGCGGCGCCCGTCGGGCCGGGAGAGACCTGCGTTGCCTTTTCCTACCTACCGACGAGCGTGCCCACAGGCGCAGCGATCAGTGCCCTCTCCCTGCTCGGCGTCTGCGTGCTCGGGATCGTCCGGGCACGCCGCTCCTCCGGTACGTGGAAATTTTAACGCAGAGACGCAGAGGATTTTTTTAAAATCAATCCAAACCTATAAGCTTTACAATTGTTGATTTTATCACAAGTCGGATATGTCATTTCGACCGCAGGGAGAAATCTTAAAATTTCCTTCTCTCTGCGCCTCTGCGTTAAAATTCCTCCACGGAAAAAATCGGCCTCACTTGGTCAGGACCCACACGGCCCGGCCATGATCCTCGGGGGGCATCACGCGTATCCCGGTAAACCCCGCCTGGCGGGCCATATACTCTAGACAGGCCGGCGATGCGACCCAGCCGGCGGCGTCCGGGGCCGGGAAGTAGGCCAGAGATTCGTCGGTCTCCCTATCGATGGATCGCGTGGTGGCGGTCTCCAGGTAGACCGTGTCGGTCATGGCCGAGAGCATGTCCATGGCCAGCATGGGGTAGCGCAGATGATAGAGCACGCCCAGGAACAGGACGAAGTCGTACCGTATGTCCACCGGATCCCCGCTGTGCCAGTGGGGGAAGAGGAGGGTCCCCCGGGGGCGGTCAAAGGGAAAATCGTAGAAGGAACGGCAGAGGAGGTTGACCCGCGTGCGGTCGACGATCTCTTTTTCATGCAGCACGTCCAGGACGAAGTCCATGCGGTCGATGTAGATGGAGCCCTCGTCCAGAGCGGTCACCGATTCCGCGTTTCGCTTCAACATCTCGACGGTGAAAAAGCCCTCGGCGCAGCCCACGTCCAGGATGCGGGCCCCGGTCAGATCCGTCGGCACCGCCTCCCTGAACCTCTCCCACTTGCTCGCCGGGTGGGCCTGATCCTCGTTCATGTTCGAAACCGACACCTTGGTGCGCAGGCCGTCTCCGAGGTCGATGTTGTGCCAGAAGGGCTGCAGCTCCTGGATCCGCTTTCTTATCTCTTCGTCGGTCATGGCGAAACCACGTCAGTTCGTTAATGTCGACTCGTCCAGATCCAATATCAACAGGGTATCATCGGTTCGGAAGGTTCTCAACTCGAGGGCCATGAGGTTGGGTCCTTCCATCAGCCATGGTTGGAGATCTTCGACGATAGTCACGGCCGGGACGAGGTTTCCGAAAGTGAACAATCTCCTCAAGGGGGGCACTCCGTATCCCAGTATAGATCCAATGCGACCAAGGCGTCGAAGAGCTGGTAGTCTTCGAGCCGTAGAGCGATCAGGTTCTCGCCCGGCTCGAGCCGGGCCTCCATGCGATCGATTCGAATCGTCCCCGGATCGAGCACGGACATGGAGCTTCTCTCGACCGCCCGGCCGTTGATCCAGAGCTCCAGCGACTCGAGTGTCCCTTCCGCCGGCCCGCTGCCCGGCTGTTGCAGGGAGAGGATGTACAGGGCGGCGCACTCTGCTGGCCGGTCATGGATCAGACGCAGCCTGGCGTAGACCTCCGGGATCAGAAGCCTGTCGATCCACTTCGAGTCCGGCCCGATCGTCCCGTCCGCGCCCGGAGTGATGAAGTCCAGCTCTTCACGGTCCACGACTTCATCGAGGTCTTCCAGATGCGGATGAAACAAGGTATCACTCTCCGGAATCCTGAAGGGCAGCGACTTCATCTTCCAGTGGTCATCGTCGAATCCGGACCCGGTCCAGCCCTCCTCAAAACCGTAACTCACCCTGGACCTCTCCGGGTCGATCCTGGACCGGCACCTCAGGATCGTGAAGCCCTCGCGCTCCCTCTTCCCGGCGTGCAGGATCCCCCGGGCCTCCTCGGGACGATCGAAGATGAGCAGGAACTCGCTCCGGGCCGAGAAGATCCGGCGGCCCGGATCGCCCTGAAGATAGGTCTCGAGTATCGCCCCCAGGCATGTTTCAGGCCAATTGAAATGAAGCTGCCGGTCCTTGCCATAGAAGATATTGGAGGCGATCGAAAATATCCTCGCCACGCCGGCCTTTCCGCCTTCACCGGATCCTCCGGTCATGCGCCCCGGGCTCATCTGGATGATCGTCTCGGCGATCTTCTCCTGGGCGCCGAAAGAGAACATCCTCTCCCTGTCCCACCGCTGGCCCTTCTTGACCGCGGCTCTCCCATTCAGGGCGCAGACGAGAAGGACCAGAAAAAGCACGGCGCCCCGTCTCAACATCGAATAGACCTTCGCCCTCCCCGGCGCGCCTAGTCCCCACATCCGGCCCAAGGTCACGCTGATCATGCCAATAGTGACGATGTTGAGGAGCGTGAAGTGATAGTCCTGGAAGTAAGGCGAAGCCAGGAACAAAAGGAGAATGCACGGGAGGAATGAGGCCCACAGGATCTCCCTGTCCCCGAGCAAGGTCCTCCGACCGCGGATGTTCCGGACAAGGTTTCTCGCTGCAGAGATGATGACCGAAAGAGTACAAATGATATTGAGGCCCAGCAGAAACCACTCACCCCGGGAGAGCTCGATGTCGGCGGAAAAGAGGCGGACGGGCCGAATGGTTTTGTCATAGATGAAGTTGCAGAACAAGATAGCCTGCTGATAGGAATCCCATATCTTCCTTATCGGCCCGCCGCTGGTGAGCTCGCTTTGTCCGCCCCCTGAGGAGAGAAGCATGATCGAGCCGGATATCTCTTCGAAGAGCTCGGATCCATGGAGGATGAAGTGAAGCAGGAGCGGTGCAAAGGCCAGTAGAAACAGGAACAGACCTGCCCGCTTGTATGGTGCCCCGTTTCTTGTTTTCTTTACCATGAAAATAGTGAGCAGGGGGATAATGACATATGCGGAGAGATGAATCTGGAGGAGAATCGCCGAGGAGAGGAAAAGAGCGACCAGGTAGCGGGGCCTTTCCGCGATCTCGACCTGAAGGATGGAGTAGACGAAGAGCAGGAAAAAGAGGCTCGAAAAATATCCGTTCGAGAAATCGCCGGCGCTGGAGATCACGAAGTAGGAACAGGCATACAGGAGGGCGGCAATCATCCCGGCTGCTCTCGAATAAAAATCCCTGCCGATCCGATAGAAGAAATATATCGATAATCCCTCGAGGAAGATCGAAAACCAGATCAGGGATCGCAGGCCCCTGAAGATCAAGAGGAACGGGGCATACAGATAGACCAGGCAGGGGCCATAGGGGATATAGAGGGGGCCTATCTCCTGAAAGTACAAGGGAACACTTTTAAAATGGATCAGCTTGCCGGCCGCACTGTACAGGTGATAGAAGTGGGCGTCCCAGATGCAAACCTGATTCATGTGATAGCGGATGAGACTTGCAACGACGATCAGGGCGGCAATGGCGAGGCTCTCGAAGGTGAGAAGTCTCCTCAAGGGGGGCACTCCCCGTCCCGGTACAGATCCAGCACGACCAGGGCGTCGAAAAGCTGGTAGTCCCCGAACCGCAGAGCGATCAGGTTTTCGCCCGGCTCGAGCCGGGCCTCCAGATGATCGATTCGTATCTTGCCCGGGGCTCGTACGGAGATCGACTCCCTGTCGACGGCCCGGCCGTTGATCCAGAGCTCGAGCGACTCTAGATTCTCGGTCGCCAGCTGGCCAACCGGCTGCAGGAGGGAGAGGATGTAAAGGGCGGCGCACCCTGCCGGACGGTCATTGATCAGGCGCAGCCTGGCGTAGACCTCGGGGATCAATTTCCGGTCGATTCCTTTCACGCTCCGTTCGATCATGTCGTCCCTGCGCCGGGCGATCAGGTCCAGCTCCTCCCCGTACTCGACTCTATCGAGATCGCCCAGGCACGGGTGGTACATGGAGCCCTTATCCGGCACTCTGAAGGGCAGGGACCGACCTTTCCAGTGATCATCATTGAATCCGGGCTCGGTCCAGCCCTCTTCAAAGCCGTAGCTCACCCTGGACGTCTTCGGATCGATCCTTGACCGGCACCGAAGGATCGTGAGCCCCTCCCCCTCCCTCTTCCCGGCATGCAGAATGCCCCGGGCCTTCTCCGGACGATCGAAGACGAGCATGTGCTCATTTCGGGCCGACAGGATCCTGCGTCCCGCCCCTCCGTCGAGGTATTCCCTGAGTATCGCGCTGAGGCTGGTGACAAAGGCATTGGGAACAATCTCGTCCCCGCTGACAAAGAATACGTTCGTCTCCAGCAAGGAGAGCTGCGCATCTCCTTCAGGCACGCCGGGGCCGTCCGCGGCCCTGCCCATCTCGACGAGCTCCCCGGCCACCCTCTTCTGGAAGGCGAAGGAGAAGGGCCTCTCCCCTTCGAGCCGCCGGGCACGGTCCACCGCGCCCTTCACGTTGACCGCCGCCGCCAGGATGACGAGGATGATCACCGCCGCCTTGCCGAGGGCCCGGCCCTTCCCTTCCCCCCCTGCTTCACTCCACTCCCAGACCCGACCGAGGGCGATGCACACCAAGCCTGTCAGGAGGATGTTCATGATGGTGAAATGGTAGGGCTGCAAAATGGGAGTCACCAGGGCAATCCCGGCCGCCTCGATGAAAAGGAACGTCCAGATGAGGGCCTTGCTCCAGCGGACCGCCCGCTGCCTGCCCAAGTCCCGCAGGGTGCCGACGACTCCCCAGACGAGGCCCGCGGCGTTCATCCCCAGCAGGGTGCAGAGTGCGGCCATCCGGATCGGACTCTCGGCCGCGAGGAAGCCGAAGACGAAGTCCATGGTACCGGTCCAGAGTCGGCCCGCCTGCTCGCCCAGGCCGTAGCCATGCCGGCCGGCCCCCTCCGCAAGGTTGGCGAAAGCGCGCAGGGACATCCCCGCCTCGCCGGAGTAGGTCCGTACGCAGTGGATCACATAGGGGGCGAAGATCACTGCAATGACCGATAGGCCGATCCACTTGTACAGGGCTTCGCTCTTTCTTCTTTGAAACAGAACGATCAGGACCAGGGGGATGATGATGAAGGCGGAGAGGTGAGTCTGGAGCAGGACGGCCGAGGCGACGAAAAAGACCGGGAGAAAGCCCGGCCTGCCGGCGATCTTGACCTGAAAGAGGGAGTAGAGGAAGAGCAGGAAGAAGGGGCTTGCGAAGTAGGGGCTGGAGAAATCGCCCGCGCTCGAGAGGGCGAAAGCTGAGACCCCGTAGAGGAGGCCGGCCATGAGGCCCACCGGGCCCGAGTAGAAGTCCCTCCCGAGGCGGTAGAAGAGATAGATCGCCGCCCCCTCGCAGACGATGGAGAAGTGGATCAGCGCCTCCGGCCCCTGCGCGATCAGCCGGAAGGGGGCGAGCAGGTAGATGAGGGCCGGCCCATAGGGAAAATTGATCGGGCCCATCTCACTGAGGCGGACCGGGAGCATGCCGGAATGGATCAAGTCGTAGGCGGGTTCGTAGAGCTTGTAGAAGTGCGCGTCCCAGGGGGTAATCATGCTCATATAATACCGGACCAGGCCGGACGCGGCGATCAGGAAAATAATCCAGAGGCTCTCAATGTGTAGTGATCTTTTCAAAAAAACGTCCTGACTTGGCGTACCATTATCTCATCATAAGAAGCATGCAGATTCAGTGCACAAACAAGAGTGACAATAAAAATAACTGCTACTCTGCTAGCGGCCCTGTGTAGATTGGGCTGGCCGTCAGGGCCACCTTCCCAGATCTGGCCGAGCATCACGCTCACCAAGGCGATGGTGATTATGTGGATCGCAGAGAAGTGATAGTTTTGCGGGTGAGGATCGATCAGGAGCAAAAGGAGCTCACCGAAAAACAGGGCGGTCCAAATCAGCTCTCTGTTCCAGCTGGTCTTTTTCAACTCCCGCAAAACGCCATAAGCGCGGAATATCCCAAACCCTACACCAAAAGCATTCAGACATAAGAAGAAAATGATGCCCGCCGATCCAGCCGATCCAAATGTCTCATGCATGTAGGTAAAAAAGTATACATCATAACGATAGACATTCCAGAGATCGACAATCTTCCCACGACACCCTTCAGACGTCAGCCCAGCACGATCCATCTCGTTTTCTTCAGGAATGACATCCTCAAACGATCCAAAAAAATCATCCGGTCCCCCGTGATCACGAATCCTTTGACCAACTGCAGAGGCACAAATTTTATCACCCAGACCGACACCGAACACCCTGGGATTAAAAGCCAGAAGAACATTCAGGACAACGGGAAAAAGTACAAGGATGAATCCGAAAATTCCGATCCATTTACAAAAAGCCCCCGGCCCCGCTCTTTGAAAAAGTAGGATCAACAGAATGGGAACAATGATAAAAGCGGACCAGTGAGTCTGGAGTAGAACCGACGCTGAAAGAAACAAGGCCACAAAATAGGCGGTCCTCCCTTCGACTTTTACCTTGAACAGAAAATATAGAAAAAGCAAAAAGAAGGGCCTCATTAAGTAGCCATTGATATAGTTGCCTGCGCTTGAGATCACAAAAAAGGAGAGTGCATAGAGGATGGTCATAAAAAAACCTACCGATCTGGAATAAAAATCTCTCCCGATGCGATAGAGCAGATAAATCGAGGCTCCTTCGAGGAAGATGGAAAAAAAGACAAGTGATTTTAGGCCATTGATCACAAGGAAAAATGGGGCATACAAGTAGATCAGGGCGGGTCCGTATGAGCCGATAAAAGGTACGGCAGAAGAATAGCGGATAGGAATTATCCCGTTATGAATCAGGTCTCGGGCCGGGATATAGAGATGTTTATAGAAAGTGGTCTCATAGGGGGAGGTCTGGCAGGCCCAGTACCGGACCAGGCTGGATGCGATGATCAGGACCAGGAGGTAGAGGGTTTCAAATGCGACCTGTCTTTTCAACAGAGCGCCTCCGCACTGACACGGCAGGAGAATTTCAGCCACGAATCAAACAGCGAAGTTTTATTTTCCCTCAAAGGTGAAAAGAACGCAAAGGTCAATCCTAACATTGCATAAAGGCGCAGGCGAAAACCGCTGACGCGTTTTCGCCTGCGCCTTTATGCAATGTTAGGGTTCATAGCTTGCAGCAGCGGGAGCACCCGGGCAGGAGCCCCTGCCTCAGAACGCGCCTGAAGCGCGCAAAGCGGTCCGAGTTCCAGACGTCGCGCAGGCCGTCTCTTCGGATATTGCCCAGCCTGTAGTGCATGAACTGGCAGGGGAAGATCTCCCCGTCTGGATTGAGGAAGAAGGAGTGCCATATGAAGTAGCACTTCCTGTGCGTTCGGAAGGGCTCTGTGTACCAGGCGCGCATCTCCTCATCGCTCAGGACCGGGTGGCCCCTGACCGGAACCGGGTGCCGCTCCGCGAGCAGCTCCGGGACAGAGGCGTTCCACTCCGGCCAGAGCTCGCGCCGGTAGACGCAATGCCCGACCTCCTCTCCCGGAAAGAGCCTCTCCGTCTCCGCGCGGTGGGCCTCGCACTCGGCGGGCGTGACGAAGTTGAGGTTTTCGAGCCGCACCAGGTCGATGCGCAGCTCTGCGGCCCGCCGGATGAATCCCCGGGCATCCTCCGCGGCCCCGGGTGACAGGATGTAGTTGACCATCAGTACGCTGTCGCTTCTTGCTCTGGCGATCCTCTCCAGGTTGTCGAAGGCCTGCTCGAAGGCCCCTTCTTCCCCGACGAGCCGGTCGTGGGTCGTCCCCAGGCCGTGAAAGGAGAATATCAGCACGTCGATCCCGGCCCGCACCAGGCGCCCGATCCGCGACTCGTCCAGGAGGAGGCCGTTGGTCACCATGCCCATGGTCAGGCCCAGCCGCTTCCCCTCCTCCACGATCTCGACGATGTCGTCGCGCAGGAGCGGCTCGCCCCCTGAAAGGAAGAGGCCGCACTTTCCGCCGGCCAGCGTCTTTAGGAGCTCGACCACCTCATCGTAACCGAGCTCTTGGCCGGCCGGGAGCGGGTTGTCCTGATTGAAGCAGACCCCGCAGCTCAGGTTGCAGCGGGATGTGATCAGGTAGTTCGCGATCAGCGGAAACGGGGAGCTACGTCCCCGGCCCAGGAGGTAGCGGAAGGGAAACCGGGCCAGCTCCGGCATCACCCGGGCGGCGCGGAAATAGGGGCGAAAGACCTTGTAGCTTGCCAGGTGGGTGCGGGCGACATAGAGAGTGGAAGGGAGATCGAGAAGAGGGGGGATCCTCATGAATTGGGCACCGGCAACGGATCGAATCTTTCCGTCAGGACCTCTTCCAGGTCGACCGTCTCGAGGAGCGAGCCCAGGTGCCTCTCGCTCTCCAGGATGCTGATGTAGGCCTCGCATGGCGTCCAGCAGTGGGGGCAGTCGCCCCTTTGGATCTGTTGGCGCAGCTCTCTTCGCCGGTCCGTGTCCCACAGGACCTTCAGATCGAAGGAGACGTCCCGGAGGCTCCCCAGCGGCTCACCGTAGATGATGCACGGGAAGGCCCGGCCGCTGGGGTCGACGAAGCAGGATGACTCCAGGGCCCGGCAGGGGAGCGGCCGTTGGCCGGTCTCCATGTACTGTTTCAGGAAATCGAGATAGATGCCCTCCATCCGGGCGCCGAAGGAGCGGTCCCGGTCCCGGGAGGCGAGGAATTGGTCGACCACGGAGAGGGCCTCCGGCCCGTACGTCTCCCGCAGGTCGAGATTGTGAAAATAATGACCGGAGAAGTGCGCCAGGTTGAGGTGGAAGAGATCGTCGTCCCCCAGGGCCAGCTCCTCCTGGGCCTGGCGGATCGCGGGAAAGATATCGCCCTTGTTACCGTGGGAAAGGGTCATCCCGATATAAGTCTCGATCCCCTCGATCTCGCGCAGCCGCGAAAAGGTCTCCAGGCTCCGCTCCCAGCTCCCCTCGATCCCCCTGAGCTTGTCGTTGAGGCCGCGGGTGCCGTCCAGGCTCACCGTGACGACCAGGTGGGGGAACCCCATGCGTCGCATCTCCCGGGCCGCGCTCACGATCTCATCGGTGAGGAGCCCGTTGGTCGGGAAGTGGAGCACCTGGAGGCCGGGGCACTTCTCGGCGATCCGGGCGGCGATGTCGAGGAGGTCGCTCCGTAGGAAGATCTCGCCCCCGGTGATGTCGATCCAGAGGAACTGGCTGTTCTTCTCGAAAAAAAGCCCGATCTCCTCCGGTGTGAGGTCATCGGCCTGTTCCGTCCGCTCCCAGATGCGGCACATCTCGCACCGGGAGTTGCACTGGTAGGTGAGGGCCAGGGTGAGCTTGAAGGGCCGGGGCAGGCTTTTCAAAAGCGATGCAGGCAGAAAATCGGATTCTGTGCGAAGTTGCATTGTCTGGCCTTACAGAGGGGCGGCTTTCTTTGTTTCGGCTATCGAAAATACATGTAAATAGTAGATCTTTTTTACATCCTTGTCCAGTATGATCCGCCCTTGCGGCTGGCCCGCCCGTACCCGGACCGTCTTTACGGCCCTGTGGATTGATGTTATTGTTGACTGTGGCTTTCAATAGGACAAATTCGACCTTTTCATTATCTTGGAGAATCGGCAGGAATGATGAGTGATTCCCGGCACGAGGCCCGTCCGATCCGGCGGGTCTCCCTCGTCTACCCCCCCTATGGGGTCTCGAAGAACGAGCCCGGTGTGAAGACGGTGAAGGAGCACTACGGGGTGTTTCCCTCCCTGAGTCTCCTCTATGTGGCGGGCGTGCTCGAGCAGCTCGGCGTGGAGGTCCAGTTCATCGATGCCAACGCCCACAACCTGAGCATCGAAGAGACCGCAGGGCGGCTCGAGGAGTTCCGGCCCGACCTGATCGGCTACACCATCACCACCTACCTCTTCTACCAAACCCTCGACTGGGTCCGGCGGATCAAAGAGAGGGTCCACGCGCCGACCATGCTCGGCGGGGTGCACATGGGGATCTATCCCCGTGAGACCATGACCCACGACGTAATCGATTACGGCGTCACCGCCGAGGCCGAGGAGGCGCTCCCCCCCTTCTTCGAGGCAATGAATGGAAAGGGCTCGCTCCGCGATGTGCCGGGGCTCTGCTTTCGCGAGAACGGAGAGGTCACGATCAACTCGAACTCCCATCTCCTCAAGGACGTGAACCGGGCCCCTTTCCCTGCACGCCACCTGGTGGACAACACCCTCTATTACTCTTTCATCTCCCGGCACAAGAATTTCACCCCCATGATCACCAGCCGGGGCTGCCCCTTCCGCTGCATCTTCTGCGAGCAGGGGAGCAAGCCCTTTCGGCCGCGCTCGCCGGAGAACGTGCTCGAAGAGATGGAGGAGTGCGTCGGCACCTTCGGGGTCCGGGAGTTCGACTTCTTCGACTCCTCCTTCACGAGCCAGGAGAAGCGGGTCCTGCAGATCTGTGAGGGGATCAAGGAGAGGAAGATCAAGTCTTACTGGGCCTTCCGCTCCCGGGTCGACCTGGTGACCGAGCGGATGCTCAAGGCCCTGCGCGGGACCGGGTGCATGCGGATCTACTACGGTATCGAGTCGGGCGACTCGACGATTCTCAAGACCCTGCGTAAAGAGACCAACCTGGCCAAGATTGAACAGACCATCAAGCTGACCCGGAAGGCCGGCATAGACACTTTCGGGTACTTCATGTTCGGCTCGCCCGGCGAGACGCCGGAGACCATCGACCGAACGATCAGCTTTTCACTCAAGCTCGGGCTGACCTACGCCCAGTACTCCAAGGTCACCCCCATGCCCGCCACGGCCCTCTACGAGATGATCATGGCCGAGAAGGGCCGCGACTTCTGGAGCGAGTACGTCCTGGACGAGTCCAAGGACATCTACATGCCCCGCATCGGGACCGACCTGAGCGAGGACGATATCCAGGCTTTTGTCCGGAAGGCCTACCTGCGCTTCTACGCCAGGCCCCAGTACATCCTGAAGGCTTTGACGCGTGTGCGGTCCCTTCAGGAAGTCAAGAAGTCGGCCGCGGCCTTCTTCGGAATGATCGCCGAGACTCTGCAGGCGAGGGACTTCACCAAGGCCCGGCACGCGGCCCCCGACCCGGCGGCCCCACGAGGAGAGGAACGTTGTTCGACCACGAGCGCAACGAAAGGCTGATCCAGTTCTACAAGGGCGAAAAGCCCGGGCCGATCAGTATCCACATCGATCTCACGAACCGGTGCAACCAGCGCTGTCTGTTCTGCTGGCAGCGGAGCCACGAGCGTATCGGGCTCCTCGACCTGGAGAACGAGCTCTCCGACGAACAGCTCCTCGACTTCGTGCGCGAGGCCGCCGAGATGGGGGTGATGGACTGGCTCATCTCCGGCGGCGGGGAGCCCACGGTCCGCACCGACCTCTGCCGGCAGGTCATGGAGAGGATCAAAGAGTACGGCATGTTCGGGGACATCATCACCAACGGCACCCTGCTGGACGAGGACTGGGCCCGGCGCCTGGTGGAGATCGGGTGGGACCGGTTCCGGGTGAGCCTCAACGGATCGGAGGCCTCCCTGCACGACGGCCTGGTCGGCCGTCCCGGGGCCTTCGAGGACGCGGTCCGGAACATCCGGCTCATCAAGCACTACAAGGAGAAGCTCGGGTCCGACAAGCCGGACATCGGCTTCAACACGGTGATCAACAGCCGCGCCTTCCGCAAGTTCCCGGACATCATCCGGCTCCTTCACGACCTGGGCGGCGTCATCATCAACACCCAGACGATCATCCTTTACGACGACAAGGAGAAGCCCTACACCCTGAACGACGAGGAGCAGAAGGAGTTCAAGACTTACGCCAAGGAGATGCTCCAGCTTGCAAAGAAGTGGAACATCCACACCAACCTGGACGCCTACCTCCACGACGAGCACATGATGAGCACCTCGAACCTGCTCGGGCAGATGGACAAGGTGCTCGAGACCGAGAGCACCGGCTTCGCCAACGCCCACTGCTATGAGCCGTGGTACCTCTTCACGCTGCGGGCCAACGGCATCGTCGGCTCCTGCCGCCTCTTCGGGGACGAGGGAACGCCCCTGCACGGCCGCACCATGGCCGAGGTCTGGCACGGCGAGTACTTCGAGCGGTCCCGGCGGCGGATCATGGAGAACGACATGCCCGACTTCTGCCGCCACTGCAACGCCAACGAGGTCTTCGAGAACAACCTGATCCGGGAAGGGCTGAAGAGCCACATCGAGGCCGGCACGGATGGACGAGACCGTTAAGCGCATAGCCGGCTGGCTCCGGGGCGAGCGCCACGGCCCGGTGCAGCTCCAGTTCAACCCCACGGACCGGTGCAACCTGCTGTGCCGGTTCTGCTGGCTCCGCGACACCTCGCGGGTCGACTACTCCAACCAGGTCTCGGATGATCGCTACCGCGAGCTCGTCGAGGAGGCCGGCCGCCTCGGGGTCCAATCCGTCACCATCACCGGCGGCGGGGAGCCCATGGTCCGCAAGGAGCTGACCCTCTCGCTCATGGAGAGCATCAAGTCCCGCGGCATGACCGGGTCCATGATCACCAACGGAACCCTCCTGGGCGAGGGCGAAGCCCGGCGTATCGCGGAGGCGGGCTGGGACGAGCTGATCATCAGCCTCGACTCCCACCGGGCCGAGACGCACGACTACCTGCGCTCCCGGGAGGGCGCCTTCGAGAAGACGGTCACCGCGGCGCGCCTGCTGGCAGAGCTGCGCGACGCCTCAGGCAAGGGCCGGCCCAAGATCTGTTTCCATTTCGTCCTCTGCAACGAGAACTACGCCCACATCCCGGAGTTCGTGGACTTCTCTGCCGGCCTCGGCTGCTCCAACATCTTCATCGAGCCCCTCGTGGTGGTCGCCTTCGAGGACGACGCGGGGGAGAAGCTCCGCCTGAGCGAGGCCCAGAAGCGCGAGGCCCAGCGCTTCATCCGCAAGGGCCTCGATCTGTGCGGCCGGCACGGGATCGAGAACAACTTCGAGAGCCTCCTGGAGCCGGAGCTCATCGAGGGGGCCAACCGGATGGACGAGGTGATCGCCAAGGACGCCGAGGCGGACGACGGCATACCGACCCCCTGCTTCGAGCCCTGGTACAACATGATCATCCGGCCCAACGGCCGCACCGGACCCTGCTGCATGTTCGACTACTCGGGCGAGTACGCCCACGACCGCTCCCTGGAGGAGATCTGGTACGGCGAGTACTTCCAGTCCATCCGGGACCAGCTCATGCAGGGCCAGCTCCCCCTGTTCTGCTCCCAGTGCAACCCCAGCCAGGTCGCGGGCAACCGGCGCATCCGGGCGGCGCTCAGGAACTATCTTTAGGCTTCATTGGAGCATCTTCGCGGCAGGCGTAGATGTGTGTTTAAAAAGTCAACAAATATCGAACCGCAGAACAAGGAACCGCAGAATATCGAAGTGAATAATATTGCCTCTTACTCTCTTTACTTCTGCTGTTCGAAATTCCTTGTTCGATATTCAATATTCTCTTTCGGTTGCGACTCGGCTGGTAAAGAGAGAGATCCTTATGGATGAATTAGAGAAGGAAAAGACCTCGAGGCTCCTGGACTGGTCCCGGGGCAAGCCCCGGGGGCCCTTCAAGATCGACATCGAGATCCACCGGCGCTGCAACCTGCGCTGCCTGAGCTGCTCGCGCCGGGCCGACGAGAAGTACTCCCACATCAACGAGTTCTCCCGCACCATCGAGATGCCGGTGGAGAGGTGGCTCGCCATCGCGGACGAGGCCGCGGCCCTGGGCGTGCGCGAATGGCACGTGGCCGGGGGCGGCGACCCCCCCTACCTGCCGGCCGTCACCTTCCCGATGCTCGAGAGGATCAAGAAGCACGGCATGTACGGGATCCTCACCACCAACGGCACGAACCTGAACGCCCGTCGGCTGGAGCAGATCGTGGAGATGGGCTGGGACCGGATCCACTTCAGCGTGGACGGCCCGGACGCAGCCACCCACGACTACCTGCGCCAAATCCCGGGCGCCTTCGACAAGACCGTCGGCGCCATCCGCGCCCTCGGCAAGCTGCGGCGCAAGCGCCGGTCCGAGACGCCCATGCTCAATATGAACACGGTGCTCTCCAGGCCGAACTTCCGGAGGCTTCCGGATTTCGTGCGGCTGGCGCGCTCCCTCGACATGGCCTACATGTTCGTCGAGCCCCTGATCATCTACTCCCCCGTGGGCGAATCGATCAAGCTCACCGAACAGGACCGCCGCGAGTTCACCCCGCACTTGGAGGAGGCGATCCGGCTGGCCCGGAAGTGGGGGATCGACTCGAACTTCGCCGCCATCCAGGGCAACCTCCAGGAGGAGCTCATCGAGAAGTCGAGCGCCATGCACGAGGTGGTCGAGGAGGACATGCGCGGCCACGAGCCGGACAGCTTCCTCTCGATCCCCTGCTACGATCCCTGGTTCCACATGACCGTCAAGGCCGACGGCCGGGTGATCTCGTGCGACGTGGCCACCGACGAGGGGGACAGTATACGGGAGCGCAGTCTCCGCGACATCTGGTACGGCCCCTACTTCGAGCGCCACCGGGCGGGCCTGCGGAGCAAGGAGATCCCCTCCTACTGCGCCCAGTGCAACCCGAGCCACACCACGCAGAGGCGGTGGTTGCGCGAGGTCATGAAGGAAATGGGAGAAGCGGTTTGATCGATGGGACTGAGAACAAGTATAGGTAATATCAATTCATACAATTCTCGTCAGGGAATAATCTCTGAGGAACCCAGGAAGCCAGGAAATAGAGACGGTAACTCAGGGTCGCCAAGTTTTTTTATTTCTTCCTTCCTGGGTTCCTGGGTTCCTCAGAGGTAACTTAAGATTCTACGTTGAGCACATAGGCCCTTTAATCGTATGCACATGGACGACTCATCAAATAAACTAGCCCCGCCCGATCCCGGAGTGGTCCCGCCCCTGCGGAACATCCAGTTCCACCCCTCCAACCGGTGCAATGTGGACTGCCTGTTCTGCTGGGTCCACAACAACCCGGTCGACTTCCCCGAGATCCCGGACCAGACCGTCCTCGACCTCCTCGGCGAGGCCATGGAGATGGGGGTCCGCCAGGTGACCATCTCCGGCGGGGGCGAGCCGCTGGTCCGGCCCGCCCTGGTGGAGCGCATGGTCGCCTCGGTCAAGGAGCGCCCGGGCGGCTCCGAAACCTCGGGCGTGCTCATCACCAACGCCACCGTGATCTCCGAGGCCCTGGCCGAGCGGCTCGCGCGGCTCGGCTGGGACGACATCCACGTGAGCGTCCAGGGGAGCAGCCCCGAGGTCGACTCGGCCGTGCGCAACCGGGCCGGCGCCCTGGAGCGCACCCTCGAGGGGATCCGGCGCATCAACGACTGGAAGAGGCGCCTGGGGACAGACAAGCCCAAGCTCGTCTTCAAGGTGATCCTCACCCGGCTCAATGCCCATGACATATTCGCCATGACCCGGCTCGCCGACTCCCTGGAGGTGGCCGAGATCTACTACCGCGTGGTCAACGAGGGGGACCACGACTTCCGCGGCGACCTCTCGGTCCGGCCCGAGCAGGTTCCGGACCTCATCGCCCAGGTTCGTGAGGCGCAAGCTTACAGCCAAAACGCCCGAATCGACCTCAAGCTCGAGTTTGACCCTGACGAGTTGGCCCGCGCCCTGGGTGTCGCCCCCTCCCCAACCGATGCGCCGCCTTCGCCCGATATATCCCCTTCGCCGGCCCCCACTTCTAGGGAAGATTCTGGGGAAACCTCCGGGGACGAGAATACGAATCGCCAAGACGAGGGCCTTGGCTCGACCCACCCGTCCGACGAGGCCAGACCGATCCTCTGCGCCATCCCCTTTTACGAGATGGTAGTATTCGCCACCGGTGTCGCAAGCCCCTGCTGTAACTTCTTCGACTCTCAGGTCGGGATCAAATGGGGGGACGGGGATGATCTCGTCTGCGACGCTCTGGACCGGGGTATCCAGGGCGCCTGGCAGAGCGAAGAATTCGCGGCCTTCCGGCGCAGGATGGCCGACTTCGACCCGCCCGCACGCTGCAAGGCCTGCAGCCCCGACCTGCGCCACTATGTCTCGGAGGTCCTCCAGGCGCCCGGGAGGTGGTGAAACCGTGGCCTGCCTTTGTGCCGCCACCGGACCAGCCGTCGCTGTACCGGCGGCACCCTCAATTCCGACTGGTAGGGGCACGGCATGCCGTGCCCTTACGCTACGGCGACGCCTAAACAAAATCGCAGAGCTCTGCGTGCACATCCCGGACAAGGGCAAACAGGATGTACGGGATCTACTCGAACGCTCACCGGGGATCTAGCAACCGCCAGGCCCGAGCTCAATTACCTCCCGACTCCGCCATCACAGCGATCGAAGAGCCCCGGCTTTCTACCAGAGCATACAGACGAAAATGGGCGGAGTTGGCAAGTAAGACGCGTTTACGAGGTGAACCCTCTAATCTGTTCCAAGTGCGGCGCCCGGATGGAAATCATTGCCTTCATAACCGAGGCCGATCCGATCCGCAAGATTCTCGTTCACCTCAATCTCTGGGACGCCCCAATTCGGCAGCCTCCGCCCCGGCTTCCTCCAACTGAACCCGTCGTCGAATTCGACTGGTCTCAGCTCGTTTTTGACAAGGCCCGGACCATCGAGTACGTCGATTGAAACACTCCGGAACAAACCTGCCTGCGAGTTGCCTGTCTGCGTGCGACGCACAGGCAGTCGCGCAAGCAGGTCGCCGGGCAAGGAGCCGGCCCGGATCTGCGGGGACAGGTCCGCCGTCCGGATTCTTTCAGAGAGGATTTTCGGTCTTTTCTTGCTTGATTTTTCGTGTTTTGATATCCTTTCTTTATCTTGTTGAAGAACAAATGTTCTATCTTTATCTTTCTGCTTTCGGATACAACTTCCTACGGTGGATCGCGTCAACGCAGCAGTGCGGGGCAAAGACGCGGTAAGCGTCATTACATAGGAGACAAGCATGCTTGAGTCCCTTGATCTCAAAACCGTCGGACCAGCCCCGTCTCTCTCCATTGAATTCGGGCGCCGCCTGAATCTCCTGGTTGGCGACAATGGGCTTGGCAAGACATTCTTCCTGGACGTGGCTTGGTGGGCACTTACGCGGACATGGGCACGGCGTCTTGTCGTGCCGCACCTCCCGCCCTCGAAACCCGAGATCACCTATCGCTATACCAAGATCACTCCCGGTTCTTACAGCTACAAGAGCACATTCAATCGAGAGACCGAAGAGTGGTCCGCCAGCCAGGGCCGGCCATCGATTCCCGGGCTCGTCCTGTACGCGCAAGTCGATGGTGGCTTCTCCGTGTGGGATCCCGCCCGCAACTATTGGAAAAAAGAGGAGCCTGATAGACCGAACTCGTACCTCTTCGCTCCCGAGGAGGTCTGGAATGGCAACTCGTTATGCGAGGGGTTGATCCGAGACTGGGCGTCATGGCAACGCGAAGGTGGCGCGGCCTACAACGAGCTCAAGAAGGTTCTTCATGCGTTGTCTCCGTCACCAGTGGAGCAACTCGAACCCGGTGAGCTTCGGAAGCTCACCCTGGACGATCCGCTCCGCTATCCGACCCTGAAGATGCCATATGGACATGACGTGGCGGTTGTGCACGCGTCGGCAGGCATGAAGCGCGTGATCGCCCTGGCCTACCTGCTGGTGTGGACTTGGCAAGAGCATCTAGAAGCATGCAAGCTCAGAGGAAGTAAACCAACGACGGAAATCATTTTCCTTATCGACGAGATCGAGGCCCACCTTCACCCCCAGTGGCAACGCCGCATTGTGCCTGCGCTTCTCGATGTGATGGGGGCGCTCACCGGGAAGCAGGAGGTGGAGGTGCAGCTAATTGCAGCAACACATTCGCCGTTGATCATGGCTTCGATCGAGCCTCTATTCCATGAAAAGCAGGATGCCGTCCACCATCTTGCTCTCCGCCGGCAGGAGGTCCGTCTCGATACCGTCGGCTGGGCAAAGCAGGGGGATGCGGTGGCATGGCTTGTATCGGAAGTTTTCGGGCTCCAGCAAGCCCGCTCGCTGGAAGCCGAACAGGCCATTGAAGCCGCCGAAGCCTGGATGCGTGGTGATCGAAGTGATCTCCCGACGGATCTTGGTTCCAGGAAGTTGATCCATAAGGAGTTGGAGCGGGTGCTTGCGGGTCACGATCCGTTCTGGCCCCGCTGGATTGTGTGGGTCGAGAAGCAAGAGGCAGAGGGATGATCCACTTCGAAGAAGTCGCAAAACCTGCCTTCAAACAAGATCCTCGACCCCTTCCAGGTTCAGGACGGTTGGTTCGAGATCATCCTACCTTCGCTTCAGCTTCTTGTGTCAGATAAATTGCCGGCCGCTCAACGCGACCGTGCCGAATTCGTGCTTCAGCGCCTTCATCTGCGGGATGACGAGCGTGTCATTCGCCAGCGGCGTGAGTGGTATCGGATGTATCAGGATGGCGAATTGAAACTTGAGGGCTTACACAAAAAGGCCCCCCTCATCGCCCGTGCGGTTGAGCATGCGATGGAAGCTTCCGCATGAGTCACCCGTTACGTGTTCATCTTGGCAATCTTAAATAGCATGTTGTTAGGATTTCTTTTCAAAGCTTCGTCGATGAACGATATCAACTCGATGTGTTTCTCCGAATTTACCAGGGAGGACAGCTTACTTGGTGGACGCCAAATATCTTTGGAAGCAAGATGGCGGATATCCTTGAGCTCTGTTTCCAGCTTTTTATGATGTCCCCCGATTAGGATAGCCTCAAGGCTCCGACAGGTTGAGCAGGAAGCGCCATGCCGGCACAACCTCTATCTTACCGCAGACTGCCTGCCGTGCCGGCACGGGCAGGTGCTCGCGGCGCAGGCAGGTCGGCCGGGCAAGGAGCCGGCCCGGATCTGCGGGGACAGGTCCGTCCGGATTCCTTCAGATTCGAGGCCATTCCCCATACATGGGTCCCTTTTCTCCCCTCTGCTCTCCTCCCCTTTCTGCGTTCCCTGTCAATCGGTCCCTTTCAGAGGATTTTTGGTCTTTTCTTGCTTGATTTTCCGAATTCCGGTATGCTTTCATTATCTTGCTGAAAAACAAATGTCCTATCTTTTCAAGTTATGCGTACAATCGAAATCGAACATGAGAGGCTTATTATGACCAAGAAACTTACCGCAATCATTGAGAGGGAAGGCGACGGTTATGTGGCCCTGTGTCCAGAGTTGGATATCGCAAGCCAGGGCGACACGGTCGACGGAGCCAGAAAGAACCTTAAAGAGGCTTTAGAGCTGTTCTTTGAAACTGCTTCCTCTGAAGAAATTGACACCCGACTACATGACGAGGTCTACGTTACTAATGTGGAGGTAGCCGTTGGGTAAGCTACTCATCCTTTCCGGAAAAGAGGTTTGTCAGATCCTCGAAAATCATGGTTTTGTCGAAGTGAGGCGACGTGGGAGCCACATCGCAATGCAGCGAAGAATATCGGGAAAAACTGTAACAGTGCCGGTACCGGATCACAAAGAACTTCGCAGGGGAACATTGCTTTCGATTATCCGGCAATCTGGACTCCCTCGCTCGGAATTTGAGTCAACTACTACCGGCTGAAGCCGGTAGCTTGAAACCCGTGCCGCCTGAAGGCGGCTTGCGGACCGATAGTGAAGTCGTCATTGCTATCGCGCTCCTCTAAATACTATATCTCGATATACTTCCCCCCTGTGTCAGGGTAGTTGCCCCCTGTGTCAGGGTAGTTGTCGCCTCGGTGGAGCGGTTAGGAGGGGGAGGGAGATGAGGGGTGG
>CAZFWM010000107.1:0-20438 GCA_964522545.1 uncultured Thermodesulfobacteriota bacterium | reverse complement strand
AAAACGCCTCGAATTATTGGAGAATCTTAAAATTGAAATGTCGCTGTAGTAATAGAACTGGCGCATAAATTAAAAATTCATGCGCCAGTTCTATACGGCACATGAATGCTTTCATGTTGCAGCCTGGAATTTGGAGTATGAACTTTTGCAAAATGACCCCGCTTGCGGATCACATAGAGGCTGAATTGGACGCAAATCTACAAATCTTGAAAATTTCTGAACGACATTTTACAAAATTGTCCGCCAGTATTCGTGCAGTCCTATCATGAAAAATTTCCGAAAACCCTTGAAACATGAAAGTATTCATGTGCTTAATAGAGGCGCCGCATATTTTATGCGGCACCTCTATAGGAGATTTGAAGATGAATGAACCATCCGGCAGCGAGACCTTCAAGCACATCGGGCTGGAGCGCGAGGGGGACGTGGCGCGCATCCTGTTCCGCCGCCCGCCGCTGAACGTCCTGAACATAGAGATGATCCGGGAGATCAACCAGGCCCTGTCCGGCCTCCTGGAGGACCGGGACCTCAAGCTCCTGGTCTTCGACCACGACGGCAAGGCCTTCTCTGCCGGCGTCGAGGTGGCCGAGCACGCACCGGACATGGCCGAGGAGATGATCGAGGTCTTTAACGGGATCTTCCTCCTCCTCGAAAGATTCGAGTGTCCCACGCTGGCGGCCGTTCGGGGGGCCTGCCTCGGGGGCGGGTGCGAAGTGGCCATGTTCTGCGATATGGTGCTCGCCTCCGAGAAGGCGAGCTTCGGCCAGCCCGAGATCCGGGTCGGCTTCTTCGCTCCCCTGGCCGAAATCGTCCTTCCCCATCTGATCGGAAGAAACCGGGCGATCGAGCTCCTCTGCACCGGGCGCATCATCTCCGCGGCCGAGGCGGATCGTATGGGGCTCGTGAACCGGTGCCTGCCCGAGGAGGAGTTCGAGGAGGGCCTGGCCAAGCTCATCAAGAATATCACCTCCATGAGCCCCCTGATCCTCCGCTACAGCAAGACCCTCGTCGACCGCGCAATGGGTAAGCCTTTCGGCAGTGCCCTGGAAGAGATCTCCCAGGTTTTCCTCGGCGAGCTGATCAAGACCGAGGACTGCGCCGAAGGGCTCAACGCATTCATGGAGAAGCGCAAACCGGAGTGGAAGAACCGGTAGGGATAAGATTGATTACTGTGTAAAAGATACAGATTCACCACAGTGGTTGAAAAGGCTTTTCACACAAGGCTCAAGATGAGGGTTTGATGAATCAAACCCCTACGGTTTGCAAAATTCTTTCTGTCAAACCGACAATAACTTTTAAACAGGGGATGAAATGACCATGGACCACTGCAAGATTGCAATCGTTGGAATCGGCCCGGTAGGGGGCATCCTGGCGGCCCACCTGGCCTTGGCTGGCCATGAGGTGTTCGCCGTGGACATCATGGAGGATCACATCGAGGCGATCCGGAGCTCCGGGATCGAGATAGCCGGGCTCAGGGAGGTGCGCGCCGAAATCCCCCACGCCTTCACCGACATCTCCGCCCTCGAGAACAGGGACCTCGATCTCGTGTTCATCGCCCTGAAGGTCTCGGTCCTCCACAAGATGGTGGAGCCCCTCAAGAGGATCGTCCGCCCCGGCACCAAAGTAATCGCCTTCCAGAACGGCATCGGCAACGAAGAGTACTTCGCCTCCTTCCTCGGCCCCGAGAAGGTCATGCGGGTGGTGGTCAATTACGCGGGGGGCCTCACCGGCCCCGGAAAGATCCACATGGGCTTCTTCACCGGCTCGAACTGGGTCGGCGGCCTGGTGCCCGAGATCTTCCCGGACTGCCGCGCCCTGGCCGATATGCTCACGGCGGCCGACCTGGAAACAACCTTCGCCGAGGACCTACGGCCTCACATCTGGGAAAAATCGATCATGAACGCGGCCATGTCCCCGGTCACCGCCGTTACGGGTTTAACGATGAAGACCGTGATGGACACGCCGGCGGTGCGCCTGCTGGTGGAAAAGGCCCTGGCCGAGGGGATCGCCGTGGCCCGGGCCCTGGGCATCGGAATCAGCGAGACCTACCAAAGGGACTCCATCCAATACCTGGAAAAAGCGGGCCATCACAAGACTTCGATGCTCGTAGACCTCGAGAGCGGCCGGCCAACGGAGATCGGCTTTCTCAACGAAAAGATATGCGAGTATGGAAATGAGCACGGTGTGGAGACCCCCTTCAACCTCGCCCTGACCAACCTGATCCGGGGCCTCGAGCTGAGCAAAGGGATCACCTCTCCCAGTGAGGCTTCTTCCGGCCGGGAGGAGGGCTAAGGGGATGTCTGGGGGTAAAGGTATGCCTGAAAGCGAAGTGACGATCAAGAAGCTTCGATCGGCCGGTGCGCTCAGGGATCTCATGGCCCGGCACTTCCAGAGGCTGGACGAGGCGGCCCGCGATCCCGGCAGGAAGGTCGCCTGGTGCACAAGCGTCGGCCCGGCCGAGCTGCTGCGCGCCTTCGGCTACGAGGTCTTCTTTCCGGAGAACCACGGGGCCATGATCGGCGCCACGAGGCGGGCTTCCAAGTACATCCCCCTGGCCAACGCCATCGGCTACTCCCCCGAGGTCTGCTCCTACATGACCAGCGACGTGGGGGCCTTTCTGGCCGGCGAGACGCCCCTCTCCGACGCCTATCCGGAGATCCGCTCTGTGCCCAAGCCGGACATCCTTCTCTACAACACCAACCAGTGCCGCGAGGTGCAGGACTGGTTTCACTACTACGCCCGTACCTTCGACGTGCCCGTGGCCGGCGTTCACACCCCCAGGAGCCTGGTCGACGTGAGCGGCGAGGAGGTCGAGGCCGTGGCTCTCCAGTTCCGCTCCCTGGTCCCCCTTCTCGAAGAGAACAGCGGCAATGTCTTATCGGACGAGCGCCTGGCCGAGGTGGTGGAGCTCTCCCACAGGGCGGCCAAGCTCTGGCGGGAGGTCCTCGAGCTGGCTGCAGCAAAACCGGCCCCGATCACCTTCTTCGACATGGTGATCCAGATGGCGCCCATCGTGGTGATGCGGGGGACCGAGGAGGCGGTCCGGCATTACGAGGTACTGAAGGCCGAGATCGAGGAGCGCATCGCCGGCGGCGTGGCCGCCGTGGAGGGCGAGCAGGTCAGAGTCTACTGGGACGGGATGCCCGTGTGGGGCAAGCTCCGCCCCATGGCGCTCCTGTTCATGCGCCTGGGGGCCAGCGTGGTCGCCTCCACCTATTGCAACAGCTGGATCCTCGACACCCTCGACCCGGCCCGCTCCTTCGAGAGCATGGCCGAGACCTACTCGCGGATCTTCATCTGCCGGTCCGAGACGATCAAAGAGTCCTACATCGTGGATCGGGTCAAGTCTTTCGGGGCCGACGGCATACTGTTCCACAACTCCAAGACCTGCCCGTACAACTCCAACAGCCGTCACGGCATGCCGGCGCGTCTCAAGGAGGCGCACCACATCCCCTCTCTCGTAATAGACGGGGACCTCAACGACCTGAGCATGTTTAATGAGGCCCAGGCCCGGACACGCATCGAGGCTTTCATCGAGATGCTGCGGGCCGGCCGGAGGGACGCTTGATGGATAGGGCGGGTCACGCCCGCCGGCTCTTACGGAACACAATTATTACGGCGGCCACGGGCCGCCCTATCATTTACAGAAAGGAGAATAAGCCATGAAAGCCGCAGTCTTCCACGGACCGAACCAGCCCCTCAAGATCGAGGACCAGCCCACCCCGGAGCCGAAGCCCGGCGAGATCCAGGTCAAGATCGCGGCCTGCGGGGTCTGCCACACCGACCTCCACTACATCGACCACGGGGTGCCGACCTTCAAGGAGCCCCCGCTCATTCTGGGGCATGAGCCCTCCGGGACGGTGAGCGCCCTCGGCGAAGGCGTGAGCAAGTTCAAGGAGGGGGACCGGGTCCTCCTGCCCGCCGTGCTCACCTGCGGAGTCTGCGACTACTGCCGCCTGGGCAGAGAGAACATCTGCATCAATAACGTCATGCTCGGCAACAACGTGGACGGGGCCTATGCCGAGTACATCACGGTCCCGGCCAAGGACGCCTTTCACCTGCCCGAGGAGATCCCCCTGGAGGAGGGGTGCATCATCGCCGACGCCATCTCCACCCCCTTCCACGCCGTGAAGAACCGCGCCGAGGTAAAGCCGGGCGATACGGTGGTCGTGTTCGGGTGCGGCGGGGTCGGCATTAACCTGGTCCAGGTGGCGGCCGCCTTCGGCGGCGTCGTGATCGCCGTGGACCTGATCGACGCCAAGCTCGAGATGGCCAAACAGCTCGGAGCGGCCGAGGTCATCAACGCCGGCTCAGTGGAGAACCTGGGCAAGACGATCCGGAAGATGAGCGGCGGCGGCGTGGACATCGCCGTCGAAGCCATCGGCAACCCCAAGACGATCGAGACCGCCTTCGGGTGCGTGAAGACCGGCGGGCGTCTCGTGGTCGTGGGCTACACCCACAAGGATGTGGCGCTGAACGCGGGAAGGATCATGTACCGGGAGATGGAAGTGCGAGGCTCCCTGGGCTGCCGGCCCGTGGACTACCCCAAGCTCATCGAGCTGGTCCGCCTCGGCCGCATCCGCGTGAAGGAATTGGTCACCCAGAGCTTCCCCCTCGACGAGATCAACGCCGCCTTCGACCTGCTGCGCGAAGGGGACGAGAAGACCTTCCGCTCTGTCATTACCTTCTAAATTTTTTCGGCCCCGCACTTTCGGGTGCGGGGCCGAAAAAAATTCGTGTTATTTCGACCGCAGGGAGAAATCTTTCGGAACGGATTCTTCGCTTCGCTCAGTTCCATAGCATAGGGCGGGCCATGCCCGCCGACACTTACGAAATGCAAGCATACCGGCGGCCACGGGCCGCCCTATAAACATTGTCCTGACTACCCCTCAAAGGGAAAGCGGTACTGGGTGAGACCCGTCTCGTCCCGCACGGTGATGAGCTGCTTCTGCAGGGCCGCGTTGACCGGGGCGCCTTTTTCTTTCCGCTCCAGCCATGCCAGGTGCTCTTTTTCGCCGGCCGTGTAGATCCGCTCTGCGCCCGGGGCCTTGTCCGAGCCTCTGAGGGCGCGGCAGATGTTTCCCGTGATCGTCTTGAATCGGTCGAGTTCGACGAAGGCCTCTACGTTGATGGCGATGAAGAAGTGGCCGAGACAGTAGGGCCGCTTGTTCCCCTCCTCGTCGAATCCGAGGAGCTGCTTCATATACGATCCGTCCTGGAGGGCGGCCGAGAAGAGCTCCACCACCGTGGCGAAGCCGTACCCCTTGTAGCCCGCCGTATCCTCGCTCATGCCGCCGATCGGCACGAGGGCCGCCGTCCCTTTCACGAGGTCCTTGAGGATCTCCTTGGTGTCGGTCCGGTACTGTCCGGTCCGGTCGATGACCCACCCCTCGGGGATCTCCTTGTCGGCCCGGTCGTAGACCTCGATCTTGCCGCGCTGGGAGACGGAGGTGGCGCAGTCGAGGCAGAAGGGGAAGTCCTCGTCCGTGGGAAAGGTGAAGACCAGGGGATTGGTGCCGAGCATGTTCTCCACGCCGAAGGTGGGGGCGATGGAGGGCCGGGCGTTGGTGCCGGTGATGCCGATCATTCCCGCCTTCTCCGCCATGAGTGTGTAGTAGGCGCAGAATCCGTAGTGCGTTGAGTTGCGAACCGCCACCATGCCGAGGCCGTACTCCCTGGCCTTATCGATGGCCATCTGCATGGAGCGCTTGGAGACCACCATGCCCATGCCGTGGTGGCCGTCCACCACCGCCGTGGTCGGGCTCTCCTTGACGATCTCGAACTCCGTGACCGGGAACTGGATGCCCGCATTGATGCGGTCGTAGTAAATGGTCTTGAACCGGCCGATGCCGTGGGAGTCGATGCCCCTCTTGTCCGATAGGATGAGGACATCGGCACAGGTCCGGGCGTCCTCGTCCGGCACGCCGATGGCTTTGAAAGCGTCGACGATGAAGTTCTCCAGAGTATCAAAGTCGACCCAACAGACTTCTCCGTGCTGTTCCATCTTCTCCTCCTATTTGTATTGGTTACGGCAATGCGTACTATGTTCGCAGTAGGGGCGCGATTCATCGCGCCCAGGGTTTGATGAATCAAACCCCTACAGCCAATGTAGTGACACGAAGTATGCGGCAGGAGCGACCGCCGGTCGCCCCTACTTGTGCTCTCCTCGGAAGCGCTCCCTGAGCTTGCGGTGCAGGATCTTGCCCGTGGCGGTCCTCGGCATCTCGTCGGCCGGGATGAACTCGACGATCTTGGGCTTCTTGAAGCCCGCCAGGCTGCCGGCGCAGAAGGCCTTCATCTCTTCGGCCGTGCAGCTTGCTCCCTCCTTCAGGATCACCACGGCCATGACCGCCTCGCCCCAGACGTGGTGGGGCACGCCGATCACGGCCACATCGAAGACGCTCGGGTGCCGGCTGATCACCTCCTCCACCTCCGAGGGGTAGGCGTGCTCGCCCCCGGTGATGATCATGTTGTCCTTTCGGTCCACGATGGTGTAGTAGCCGTCCCCGTCCCTGCGCACCATGTCGCCCGCGCTGAACCACTCGCCCCGGAAGGCCTGGGCGGTCTTCTCCGGCATCTTGTAGTATCCGTCGAACATCATGGGTCCCCGGGAATAGAGCTCGCCCACCTCCCCCACCGGCACCTCATTCCCCTCCTCGTCGAGGACCTTGATCCGGTCCGTGCCGGCGCACTCCCGGCCGATCGATCCGAGGTGGGTGAGCTGCTCTTCGGGCTTGAGGACCGTGACCGTCCCGGCCTCGGTGGAGCCGTAGGCCTCGAAGAGACGCACGTCCGGGAAGAAGGCCATGATGTCGAGCTTCGTCTGTTTTCGTACGGGCGCGGACGAGCAGAGGAGCGAGCGGATGGAGCTCACATCGTAGCGCTTCTTGACCTCCTCGGGGAGGTCGAGGATCAGGGCGTAGTGGGTGGGGATCAAAGAAGTGAAGGTGATGCGCTCCTTGTGGATCAGCCCGAGGAGCTCCTTCGGATCGAAGTTGAACTCCCGGTGCACATAGACGCCCGCCCCCAGGTAGGTGAACACGAAAGAGTAGAATGTGGAGTTCACGTGGGACAGGGGCATGATGATCATCCCGTAATCATCGTCCCTGTACCCGAACTCCACCTGATTGATCAGGAAAAAGGCGATGTAGGATCGGTGGGACCGTATGACCCCCTTGGGCCTGCCCGTGGTGCCCGATGTGTACATGAGGACCCACGTGTCCGCCGGGGCGACCTTCACCCCGGGCGACTCCGGCGAACCCGCCTCGAGGAGATCCTCGTAGGGGCGATATCCCTCGGCCGTCGGAGCTCCAATGCAGATGTACCGGTCCGAGGCGATCCTGTGGAGGTCGGGCCGGATCGAGTCGATGGTCTCGCAGTAGGTCTCCAGGACGATGGCGGCCCGGGCCTCGGAGTTGTCGATGATGTAGAGCATATCGCTTCCGGTCAGCCGGAAGTTGATCGGAACGATGACCAGCCCCGCCTTGGCCGCGGCCAGATAGATCTCCATGAACTCGACGCAGTTGTTCGAGAGGACCGCCACCTTGTCTCCCTTTTCCAGCCCCAGCCCGATCAGGCCGTTGGCCAGCTTATTGGTCCTCTCTTCGAGCTCCGGGAACGTCCGCGTGCACCTTGCATCTTTGAGTGCGACCTTCTCCGGATATTTTCGGGCGTTGACATTCAGGCTCTCCCCTATACTCAACCAGTCCATTCCCTCACTCCTCCTTGTTCATTGTGATCTCACTCCCAAGTAAAGACAGAATTATGTACCAAGTTTCATCTTCGCGCAATAAGCGGGTTCAACCACCGGCTATAAAGTACCAACACCCATGAGCCGATATAAATGGTATGGAGATTGCACAATTTTTAAAACAAGAGCGTTCGATTTTCCAGCGCCCGTGCCGGAGGCCTCCTCTTTACGGCACCCGTTCTCCATGGAATCGGCCGGTCCTGCACGGGCAGGCGAGCTCAACGTCTCGTCAGATTCAGGGCGCACAGCCCCGTTTTCTTGGAAAAGGAGACTACTGATATGTCCGGCGCAGATGAAACGGGAAGCATCGTGGTCGATCAGAACCTCACCGAGTTTTTTTGGGACTCCCTGCGAGAGGCCATTGCCAACCAGGGGGCCGAGGTGAATGAGTCCGCCGAGTATTACCTGGTGAATTTATTGATAAAATTCGCCAATACCGATCATCTCTACGGCACATCGGAAGGGAAGGCGGAGGAGGAGGCCATGGCTCTTCTCCTCATCAAGGCCATGGAATCGATCCAGGAGGAGCGGATCAAGATCTACAAGAGGCTTGGAGATTATACCCTGTACATGTCCGGCTTCTTCTCGGACAGCCTTTCGGGCAAGATCGTGGACATAGATTATTACATCACGATAGGAGGAGACGCCTATAACAGGCTCGCACGCCTGTTCCAGGCCCGCCCTCAGGGTGAGTCCTACTATGAACTTTTTGCCGATCTGGGATCCAATTTCCCAGTCTTCGTCGATCTCCTCGGCGAGGTGAGCGACCGCTGTTTCACTCACACCAACAAGGATATCCTGAGGATCTATGAAAAATGGGTTCGCACGGGATCCAGTTGGAACAAGAGCCTGCTCACAGAGCAGGGCATCCTTCCGAGTGCAAATGCCAACAACCGCTTCTTACAATAGATCGCCGGCCTCCGGCGCCTCTTCGGAAGGCGGGGTTCTCCCCCACCATCAGAACCCTGTTCCCACCCGACGAGAGACCGAAGAGGAATTCGGGCCGGCGGCGATCCAGGCCTACCTCGAAAAGCTCTATAAGATCCAGGTTCCTATCGCCGTCGAGGATTTCCTTATCGATCGGGAGACCCTCGAAGCCATGGAGCGCGCCGCCGGGATCTCGCTCCGGAGCAGGGCCCACATCGACCAGGTCGTCCTGGTCGAGAGCCCGGAGGCACTGGACCTTGGCGTGTACCTCGATGAATCGACCATGGCCGACCTGCGCAGGCGGGACCCCCGAGTGGCCCTGGCCTCGGACAATCTGGAGAGCTTCTGCTCTGCAGTCGAAGAGATAAGCCACTTCATCTACATCGTGTGGAACACGGGCCGCGGCAGACCGATCAGCCAGCTCGAGCTCGAGCTCCAGGCCGAAGTGGACAAGTACCTCGCCTGCGCCTTCCTGCTCTTCCAGCAGCGCCGCTGCTTCATCAAGGGGCGGCTCATAACAGCGCTGTTCGAGAATTTTTTCCTGGCCGACAGACTCGATCCGGAGCAGGTGATTCGCTACACGGTCGCGAGTCGTCTCGGACGGTCGTACTGCCGGTTCCTCGAGGACCGGTTCCTCGATCCACCCGACGTAGCCGGCCTGCTGCGGGAGGTGCGCGGCTTCTACCGCCTTGGCCAGGCGGAGAAAATCGGGGCGGTGCATTCCAGAACATGAGTTGAATCTGTTTTGAATAATTATATATAATGCACGACGAAGACGAAGAGGAAGCCAAAGGAGGAGACAGCCGATTCCGAAGCTCTACGGAAATGTTCAGGGCCTCAAGCCGAATGAGCTTAGGCGTATAGAGCGCATCTACCGCAGGCGAGTTCCACGGGATCGGATCATATCGGCCGAGCTCGCCCGCTACATGACCGAGGCCTCCCGGGAGATCGGCCGCCAGATCGCCGTGCTGGTCGACCGGAAAGGCAAAATCGACTATGTGATCGTGGGCGACGCAGGGCGGATCTTCCTGCCCGACTTCAAGCGCGTTCGGACATCGCGAGAGCGCTTCCGCGGCCTGCGCTGCCTCCACACCCACCTCAAGGCAGAACCTCTCTCCCACGACGACCTCACCGACCTTGCCCTGTTGCGCCTGGACCTGATCGGTGCGATCGGCGTCGGACCCGACGGCCGCCCGGCCCGCGTCCACCTGGCGCACCTCCTCCCCCCCGGCTCGGGCGAAGGGCCGTGGACCCAGATGGAATCCACCCTCCCCGAGCTGCTTAGGATCGACTGCCGGCAGATGATTCAGGATCTGGAGCGGGAGTTCACCGGGGCCCGGGGCCCGCAGAGGTCCGTCGATCGGCGGGAAAAGGCGATCCTCATCGGGATAACCACAGAGAGAGGAGATGAACTCAAAGAGTCGATGGAAGAGCTTCAGGTGCTTGCCGAGTCCTGCGGCCTGGCCGTGGTCGACCAGATCCTGCAGCACAGGCCCAAGATCGATCACAAGTTCGTCGTGGGCCGGGGCAAGCTGGAAGAGATCATAATCCGGGCCCTTCAACTGGGTACCGACATGATGGTATTCGACCGCGATCTCACCCCCGCCCAGGTTCGCTCGATCTCCGACTCCACCGATCTCAAGATCATCGACCGGACCCAGCTCATACTGGATATCTTTGCACAGCGGGCGCGCAGCCGGGACGGAAAGATCCAGGTGGAGCTCGCCCAGCTCCGCTACCTGCTTCCACGGCTCATCACCAAAAACACGGCCATGTCGAGGCTCACGGGGGGGATCGGCGGGCGGGGGCCGGGCGAGACAAAGCTCGAGATCGGGCGGCGCCGCGCCAGGGACCGCATTGCGCGGCTCGAAAGGGAGCTCCGCACACTTCGTCGCGGACGGACCCAGCGCCGTCAAAAGCGCCGGCGCGAGCAGCTTCCGATCATATCCATCATCGGGTACACCAATGCAGGGAAGTCAACGCTCCTCAACACTCTTACGGGGAGTGATGTCTTCGTGGAGGACCGCCCCTTTGCGACACTCGACCCTGTGTCGCGTCGTCTTCGTTTTCCCAGGGAGAGGGACGTGATCATTACGGATACGGTGGGATTTATTAAGGACCTGCCCGATGACCTGGTGGCCGCCTTCCGCGCCACCCTCGAAGAGCTCGAGGACGCCGATCTCCTGCTCCACCTCGTCGATATTTCCAGCCCCTACCTCGAACGTCACATCGCGGCCGTGGAGAAGATCCTGGCGGGCCTGGACCTGAGCTCCATTCCACGGCTGCTCGTCTTCAATAAAGCCGACAACGTGGGAGATCTCATAGCCGGCAACCTAAGTCGCCTTTACGGGGCCTTCTCGATCTCCGCTCTGGACAAGAGCACTCTGGGCCCGCTCATGAGCCGGATCGAATACAGCTTATGGGGTTCGGCGATCAGGAAGCGTTCGTCGTCGTCTTCGTCCTGCGCAACGAATTGAAGATATCCACATCCACATAGAAATCAATGAAGCCGCACTTTTCGCACACCTTGGCCTGGAACGGAGCCCCCATGTACAGCGTCATGTGCTTCATGTCGCGTGGTCTCATGAAGATGGTGGACATGGTGCTCATCAGCTTGGCGTCCACCATCTTGCCTTCCTCGCACTCGCGACACTTTTTCATCGAGTCTCTCCTTTCCCCCCGCAAAGGCGAGGATCCGATCGGGTGACAGCGGCCGCGCCCGGCTCAGGACGCCATCCTGTACATCTCGATGTATCTCTCCCGGCCCAAGGCAAATGCGCGGCGATTGGCCTCCTTGTATCGGGCCGGCACCGCCCCGAGTACCGCCTCGAGGAGCCTCTCCGAAGAGAAGGGAAGGGTGCCGCTCTCTGCAAGGCTGCCGAGAAGGGCGGTGTTCATCGTCCGGACCGAACCGGCCTTGACCGCCATGACGGTCCCGTCCAGGAGCACAAGCCTCTGGCAGCGCCGCTGGAGAGTTGTAAAGGCCTTGCGCAGGTCGATGTATCGCTTCCCCTCCGCGTGAACGCCGGGCGGAATGATCTGATGCGTGTTGACGATGGCCAGCGTCTTTCCGGAGCTGTACCGAATCGCGCGCATCGCCTCGAGGGGCTCGAAGGCGAGAAATATGTCCGCATCCCCTTCGCCGATCAAGGCGCTTGCGGCCGGGCCCATGGCCAGGGAGGTCTCCACGATCCCCCCGCGCTGGGCCATGCCGTGAATCTCGTTCATCAGGACTTCGATCCCTTCCCGGATCGCCGCATCGGCGAGGATGCGTGCGGCCCGGATGGTCCCCTGGCCTCCGACTCCCACGGTGTAGATCCTTGTGATCTTACTCATGCCTAATTCCTAATACGGCACAGCCGTAGCCAACTCATCTAAACATGGCATAACAAATACGAAATCTAGTCCTAAGTCGACAGTCAACAGTTCAGAGTCGAGAGTTACCTGTTTCTCACTCTCGACTCTCGACTGTCGACTGTCGACTCACTTGGCCCATTGACATTGAGCCAACATCTGAACAAGCTGCGTAGAAGTCTAGATGAAACGCTCTAACGGGCCGCGACGATGGCGTTGTTCGGGCAGATCTGGGCGCAAACACTGCACCCGATGCACATCTCCTCGTCTATGCGCACGAGACCGTCCTCCTCACATATGGCAGGACAGAAAAAGTTGTCAATACACACGGAACATTTGGCACACAGCCCGCAGGCAAGGCAGCGCTCCACCTCGGCTCTTGCATCTTGCTCGTCGTAACCTGAATCGACCTCGGTGAATCCTCCCCGCTCTTCCACGGGAATCCGCCTCGGGGGAGTGCGGCGGCGCGCCGGGACATGGGGAGTCGGGATCGCCACCTCGGCCGCCCCCTCCGTGAACCCGCTGTGGTTGTGCGGCGCCACGGCTTCCCCCTGCCCCGAGAGAAAGCGGTCGATGCCGTAAGCCGCCCGTTTTCCGCCTGCAATGGCTTCGATGACGGATAAGGGCCCGGTAACCACGTCGCCGCCTGCATAGAGGTTCGGGACCGACGTGACCCCGGTCTCCGGGTCGACGCGGATCGTGCCGTCCCGGTTGAACTCCGGGCGATAGGCCCCGCTGAGGAAGGCGGCGTCCACCTGCTGCCCGATCGCCACGATAACCCGATCCGCCTCCACCGAAAACTCGCTTCCCGAAATCGGCACCGGGCGGGGCCGACCCGACTCGTCCGGTTCGTGCAGAGCTGTTCGCATGCAGACCACCTCGACGCCCCCATCCGTACCCTCGGCCAGGCGCGCCGGGACGGCGAGCGTCTCGATCTCGACGCCCTCGGCCTCGGCCTGGGTCAGCTCGTCTTCACCCGCCGGCATCTCGTCGCGGGACCGCCGGTAGAGGATCGTCACTGACTCGGCGCCAAGGCGCCTTGCAACCCGTGCCGCGTCCACCGCGGTGTCCCCTCCCCCGACCACCATGACTTTTTTTCCGACGTCCAAAGAATCGCCCCGCTTGGCCGACTTGAGGAACTCCAGTGCATCCATGATCTCCGGAAGGTCCTCGCCCGGCATTCCGAGGGGGAGGCCGAATCGCGACCCGACTCCGATGAAAAAGGCATCGAACCCTGCCGCTTCGAGCTCGGCGAGCTCGATATCCCGCCCCACCAACCGCCCCGTGTAAATGCGGATGGCGGCCGACTAGAGCAGGCTAACCTCGGCCCGTATCACATCATACGGCAGCCGGCACTCAGGTACGGCGAGGCCGAGCATCCCCCCTACCCTCTCCTCTGCCTCGAATATTGTCACCTCGTAGCCCCGGAAACGGAGATCGTAGGCAGCGGCCAGGCCCGCCGGTCCGGATCCGACCACGGCGACCTTTCCGCGCTTCGGTACCACCTGCTCGAGGCGCCTGCGCATGAGCTTCTCGGCGCGACCGCCCACCTCCTTATCCGTCAGGACGGCGTCGGCCAGGAACCTCTTGATCCTGTTTATCGCCACCGGCTCGTCTACCCCGCCCCGGCTGCACTCCGTCTCGCAGGGACGGTGACAGAGGCGCCCCACGGAGGCGGGAATGGGGATTCGCTCCCGGATCAGATCAAGGGCCTCGCTGTAGCGGCCGGCATAGGTGAGGGCCATGTACCCTGGAACGCAGATGTCGGCGGGACAGCTGAGCGTGCACGGAGCCGTCCAGTGCTTGGGAATGGATAAGCTCTTATCGGCTAGGCCCTCCATCGGATTGGGCGGCATGTGCTCCAGCCGTCCCCTTGAGCGATGGAGCTCCTGGAGGGGATGCTTTTGCGAGGAGCATCCTTCACGAGAATCGAGGAGACCGCAGACCCGGCACCGGTCCGTTTCGACCTGGAACTTGCCGGCCGGCTCCTGCCGCAGCTTGATCTCCATGAGGCTGCACGTGTGGCGTGAGATGATCACCGACACGCCGGTGCGCCCGACCGCGTCGCGAACAGCCTGGGCCGTGGTGTTCACATCGTAGGGGTCCACCGTGCGCACATCGTCCACACCGAGCCCTCGGACGATGCGCTCGATGCTGATCTCCACGAGCTCGTTCGCTCCGGCCTCTTCACGACAGGCTCCAGGGTGAGGCTGATTTCCGGTCATGGCCGTGGCCCGGTTGTCTAGGATCACCAGGGTGAAGTCGATTTTGTGGTGCACCGCGTTCACGAGCCCGGGCAGCCCTGCGTGGAAGAAGGTGGAGTCTCCTATAAAGGCGACCACCGTCTTCTTCGAGACCGTTGCAAATCCGCCGGCCACCCCCACGCTCGCCCCCATGCTCACATTGAAATCGGCCGAGCTGATCGGGGGCAGGTACCCCAGAGTGTAGCACCCGATGTCGGACGGGAATATCGCGTCCCCGCCGGTGGCGATCTTGACTGCATAGTATGTGGCCGTGTGGGGGCACCCGGAACAGAGAACGGGAGGGCGAAGGGTCATCTCCGCCGGCTCCATGGCCGGCAGCTCACGGACGGCCGAGGCCCGGGCTCGATGAATGGGGGAGATGTCGCCCTCGAGCTCTTTCAGGTCCATAAAGGCCCGGCGAACCGTATCCGGATTATACTCCAGCACTCTCTCGAAGTGGCCGGACTCTTTTCCGTAGATCGGCACATCGATCCTGCGGTCGTAGGCGTAGGCCTTGAGGTGCTCCTCCAGGAAGGGCTCCAGCTCCTCGACTACGAGGACCGCTTCTTTTTCGGCCAGGAAATCCTGCATCTTGCGTCTTGGCAGAGGGTGCGTGAAACCGAGCTTGAGTATCGATACCCGTTCAACAAGGCCCAGCTCATTCACGAGATCGACCACGTAGTTATACCCCGCTCCCGAGGTGATGACGCCCAGCGTCCCGGCGCCCTCGATCCGGTTCAGCGGCGTCGTCTCGGAGCAATCCAGCGCCTCGGCCATTTTTTCGATCAGCACCCCATGCCGGACACGCGCATTCAAAGGCACGGACATCCACCGCTGCGGATCCTTTTGAAATTCTCTGCGACGGTCCTGGGGCTTCATCTCCCCGTACGTCACCGGCCCGCGCATATGGCTTACCCGCGTGGTTGTCCGCAAGAGCACGGGGAGCTCCAAACGCTCTGAGAGCTCGAAGGCCAGGGTCATCATCTCCTTGGATTCCTGCGGGCTGGAGGGCTCGAGCATGGGGAGGTTCCCCAGCTTTGCATAGTACCTGTTGTCCTGTTCGTTCTGACTGGAGTGGCAGGAAGGATCATCGGCACTCACGATCACCAGCCCCCCGACCACTCCCAGATACGCCATGGTGAGAAGGGTGTCGGCGGCCACGTTCACTCCAACGTGCTTCATGCTCACCATGGCCCTGAACCCGGAGACCGCGGCGGCGGCCGCCACCTCCAGAGCCACCTTCTCGTTGACCGAGTACTCGAAATACATGGGATAACTGTTGCGATGCTGGTAGAAGGTGTCGCCGATCTCGGAGGCCGGGGTTCCAGGGTACGTGGTGGCATGGGTCAGGCCCGCCTCCATTGCTCCACGAACAATGGCCTCGTTTCCTAGAAGAAATGCCTTGAATCCTGGATTGTCCAGGTGGATGGGATCAGACACGGATCACCTTTCAAAAAGCCCCAATGTAGGCCGTTTCCTTTGTGCTAACCAATGAGTCGACTATTTTGCACATTCCAGGCCACTTGATTGACCAGGCCCTGGAATCAGAGGGGTGGGGCCTGTCCCGCCCACAAGGGCGCGGCAAGCAGCCCCCCTATTTCAGTGCGTCGATTTGACAATATGTTTCGCACACTTGCCGATATGTTTTATTATTTTCACGAATTCCTGTAAAGGCAGACGATAAATCAGATCAGATTGACTGACAAAATTTGTCACACACTCCTATCTCCTTTCTTTTTATTATTTCGAAAAATCAAGTCTTCTTCGGGCTCTAACCGTTCCATCCTCACTCGGTAGTATGTGGCATAAGGTTTGCTTTTTTACCTTACAGCAGAAATATAACTTCGGACATCTGTATTCTCGAGAGGATCTGATGGCCTTTATTACCAGTTCCCCATTTCCGCGAAGAGACGGCTTTACGCTCATAGAGCTGATGATCACTATGGCCACAGTCGGAATACTGGCTGTTGTGGCTCTTGGCGGATGGCAAAACATGAAGGTCCAAGCCATGTCGGCCGAGGCGAAACACAACCTTGGCAACCTTCGGACCATGATGGAATTATACAGAGCCGAGTATTCCGTATTTTCCGTATCGACCAGCAACATCGGCTACACCCAGCCCCTTGGTTCCCGCTATTCTTACTCGATCGTGGACGCCAGCGCCAATAGTTGTACGCTCCAGGCAGAAGGCAAGGAGGGGACCGCCGTGATAGGCGATGTATGGAGCCTGAAGATCATAGACAGCATCCCCTATCAGCCTGCCATTCAGCCGTAGTACAAATCGCGAATCGATCCCCCCTCTCTCCCCTTACTATGCATCTCGAGGTCGTACCCACTGACAGAAGGGCCTTTTCGCGAACATCAGACGGAATTTTTGGGGACCCGCCTTGGCGAAGGGGAACGCCCCCGAAGGGGCGAATCGACATGTTTGAGGCCGAAGGCCGAGTTGTCGATTCGAGTGGACCGCAGCCAAAGACGGGTCAAAAATTACGTCCCGAGAGTGAAAAGGCCCTTCTGTCAGTGGGTACGACACAATTGCGTTAACCTGCGTGCTGAAGCATGCCGTGAGTATTGTTGCAAATTGACCCTGCGGCACTGATCCGCTATAGTCTCCTGACTTTTATGTGCTGTGCATATATTGTGAAAAAACTTACATGTGAATCCCGTGCGAAATCCTATGGAGACCCAAAGATGACGAGACATCACTGGCGCCCTTCTCTTCCCGTATGTTTATTATGCCTTTCCGCCATCCTCTTCTTCGGCTGTTCGGATGGAGGAGATTCGCCGGCCGGGCTCAGGAGGTCACTCGAAGGCAACGGCCCCCGGATCGTCTTCGACCCCCTTGCCGAACCGACGCCTGATATTCCCCTGCCCAACGATATTGCCACCGTGATGGACAGCGCCTATCCCACCGGAAGGCGCCTGAACATACGGTCTTTCGCCCCGACCCAGTTCGAGAGAGACGTGCGCCGGCACCTCGACGAGATCGACGGATTCGGCACTTTCAGCCCCATCACGATAGCCTTCGACCGCCCCATCGACCTCTCGACCGCCGGGCCCGGGACCGTCATGCTCATCAACCTGAACCCGGATTCCGATCGGTTCGGCCGCCTGGTTCCCCTCGACTTCGGGAGCGGGAATTACCCAGTCTTCCTGGAGCGTCCCTGGCGCTTTCCCGTCCATGACCGATACCGGGACGCCTACAACCTCCTCTTCAATCCCTTTTTCGAGGATACCGGCTCCGACGGAATCGAGAACGACCTCGAGCCCGGGTGGCTCCCCACGGGCTCGAGCGATCCGAGCCGGGACAACTATCATCCGCTGTTGAACCCGGGAGGGACCGAGGGGAACGGCGTCCTCGACCCGGGCGAGCCGGACTACGATCTGGACGGCGAGCTCGACCTGGGAAACCGGATCGACTGGAACGGAAACGGGATCCTCGACTGCGGCGAGGACTTCAACTGCAACCGGATCATCGATCCGGGCGAGGATGTCGACCGCGACGGGACCCTCCTGCCGTGCGAGTTCACGACCCACTACGAGGTGGAATCGAACACCCTGATCGTCAGGCCCGTGGTGCCCCTGGAGCAGGAGACCGCCTACGCCGTGGTGATCACCTCCGATCTCACCGGCCTCGGCCCGGACGGAGTCATGGGAGGCGGCGACGGGGAGCCGGTCCGCTCTCCCTTCCCCTACGTGAACCACGCCGCGCAGACCAAGAGGCTCCGGCCGATCACGCCGATCCTCCACGCCATGGGGAGGTCCCTGGAGGAGGTCGCCTTCGCCTGGATATTCACCACCCAGTCCACGACCCGGCTCCTCGAGGCGGTCCGCGACGGATTGAGCGGCGAGGGCCCCTTCGGGTATCTGCCCTATGCCTATCCTCCCCTCTTTTCGGAGATCAAGAACCTCGACATCACCCTGGACGGGGACCTGGTCTCCATCGTGCACCCCGAGGTCCGGGACAACGTCTTCATCCTCCAGGGGGCCTTTCTCGAGTCCATCATTCAGCTCGTCGGCTCCTACTTCGTGCCCGGGGAGGGGCTCGATTACCTGAGCCTGAAGTACGTGGACTACCTCGTGATCGGGAACTTCGAGACGCCCAACTTCCGGGCCACCGAGGACGAGATCATCCAGGCGGACTGGCTCACGGGCCGGGCCGAGCTGGGCCGCGAAGAGGTCCCCTTCGTCCTGTTCGTGCCGCGCACCTGCGATCCGGCCGAGCACCCCTTCCCGGTGAGCCTCTACTGTCACGGCAATGAGAGTGTGCGATTCGAAGGGATCAGCATAGCCAACGCCCTGGCCCGACACGGCATCGCCACGGCGGCCATCGACGCCGTGGGGCACGGGCCGATCATCAGCGAGGGGGAGATCCTCAAGGAGCTCGACGGCCTCGGCCTTCCGGCCCCCCTCCAGACCCTGCTGTTCCGCCTGCTCGCCCGGCTCCTCGGTGTCGGCCAGGGGGTAGCCTCCATGGACCGGGACGAGATCCTGGATCACCTCCTCTCCGTCGGCTTCATCGAGGCTATCCTCGTGGACGGCCGGTCCGTGGACGTGAGCGGAGACGGGTGGCCCGACAACGGAGAGATCTTCTTCACGGCCGACACGCTTCGCACCCGCGATGTGCTGCGCCAGACCGTGATCGATCTCATGCAGCTCAAGAAGATTCTCCAGAACTTCGACCCCTCGGCCGTGCCCCCCGCGGTCGCGAATCCGGAAAAAGCGAGTCCCGAAGAGCTACTGCCCAGCATGGCCGCGGGCGACTTCAACGCCGACGGGATCCTCGACGTGGGCGGGCCCGACGTGACCTACTACCAGACCGGCATCTCCATGGGGGGGATCGTCTCCTCCGTTCTCATGGGGGTCGACAAGGACATCGTGGTGGGCGCGCCCGTGGTGCCCGGGGGAGGATACTCGGACGTCATGCTCCGGAGCACCCTCAAGTCGGTGATGGACCGCGTCTACTATCAGATCACCGGCCCCCTCATCGCCGGAGAGGAGGATGCCTCGACGGGCCTATTCTCTCTGCGCATGATCGCCAAGTTCGAGGAGATGGAGAGGGACCTGGGCCTGATACTGATCCCCAGTGACGGTTCACTCCGCCTCTTCAATCCGGTCAATGGGGAGGAGAAGTGGGCCATCCTGATCCCGGATCCGGTCACCGGGCTGCGGCGCTTCACGGCCGGGGTACCGGCCGACGCAGGGGACCCGATCGAGATCACCAGCTACGACGGCCTCGGGCGCCCCGTGTACAGCTTGACCGCGGAGGCGACCTACAAGGGCTTCGGGATCGACCGGAACACGAAGCGCTATCGCGAGTTCTTCGGGATCTCCCAGATCACCCTCGATCCCGCCGACCCGGTCAATTATGCACCCCACTGGTTCCTGGATCCCCTGCCCGGGGTTCCGCCGAAGCGTATCCTCCAGGTCTCGGTTCCGGGCGACTACACCTTGCCGATCAACAACCAGGTCGCCCTGGCACGGGCGGGAGGGCTCCTCGGGCCGAAGTGGCTGGAGCCCGGGGGCGGACTGCTGCACGTGCCGGCCCCGTGCGACGGTTATCCCGCGGACCTCTCCGAGTGTGAATCGATTTCGGTCCCTCCGGGGGGCGATCCGGATCACTATCGGTACGGGGATTGCGACTGCATGAACCTGAAGCTGATCGAGCGAAAGGTGATGCTCGGGGTGGACACGTCCGCCGTGGACCCGCTATACGATGTGGACGATTTCGCCTTCGAGGATCCGGACGGGGACAACTGTGACGATTGCGAGGCGGTCCGGCCCGGCTACTGCGATCATTGCGCGGCCATCGGCCCGGTGCGCCCGGTCAACGTGGATGGCGCCGGCGTGGCCGCGGTCCGGTTCCCCTTTGCCGGGATCCACGAGTTCTTCGGCTACTTCGACGCGAGCAACCCGGATCCGAACGTCCGGATCCACACGCCGTACTACCAAAACAAGGTGGCCTGCTTCTTCGCCAACCACGGCGAGCGACTCTTGGAGCACCCCTTCGCCGACGACGGACCGGACTGCGATTGAAGGGGCCGCTTGACGCAGCCGCTCTGAACGGGTGGGGATGGGGGGGAGCCTTCACTCACTAGACGGCATTTTTGGGGACCCGTCTTTGGCTACGGTCCACTCGAATCGACAACTCGGCCTTCGGCCTCAGA
>CAZFWM010000106.1:0-20716 GCA_964522545.1 uncultured Thermodesulfobacteriota bacterium | reverse complement strand
GCCTGGGGGAGGGAGAGAAAACAGCCCTGGCCGTGGTGGATCGACTCAGCCGCGGACAGGATGTCAGGGATCTGCCGGGACTTGCCTATCGAAAAAACGGCGAAATCGTGATCAACGCTCCGGTCGAACCGATCGAGGACCTGGATGAAATTCCATTTCCTGCCCGGGACCTTGTGCCTATTCTGGATTACTGTCACTGGCGGGTCATCAATCCCAGCATATCCAGACACCACAAGCGGTTCACGACCCTACATACATCGCGGGCCTGCCCGTACCCGTGCATATTCTGTCATAACATTTTCGGGACCCGGTACAGGGCGCGCTCGGCCCGGAACGTCTATCAGGAGATGCTGGAGTTGGAGGATCGATACGGAATACGAGAATTCCATATCGCCGACGATGTCTTCAACCTACATCCGCAAAGAGTATCCGACCTGTGCGATCGGATCGTGGGGGAGGGGAGGGACTACCGCATAGCCTTTGCCTCCGGGCTGCGCGGGGACATTCTGACCGAGGAGATCATCGATCGCCTGGCCGCGGCGGGGACGTACCAGATATCCTTTGGTATTGAATCGGCGTCGGATCGCGTGCAGAAGTTGGTGAAGAAGAACATAGACATTCCAAAAGTGATCGCCATGATCGATTACGCCCGGAAGGCAGGGATCGCGACCCATGGGTTCTTCATGTTCGGATTTCCCACCGAGACGCGGGAAGAGATGGCCGCCACCGTGAAGGTCGCTCTTTCGGCCAATCTGGTGACGGCTGCCTTTCATACGGTCGCACCGTACCCGGGAACCGGCCTCTTCGATCTCCTCAAAGAGCGCATGGGGGACAAGGAGATTCGAATGGAGGAGCTCTTTTTCAAATCCTCGACTGTAAACCTGTCGAAGGTATCCACAGAAGAGCTTCACCGCACGATCAAACGAGCCTTCCGTCGATTCTATCTGAGCCGGCGGAGATTGTTCGGCATATGGCGCGTGGCGCCCCGGAAAATCGATGTGATCATCAGCGCGGTCTTTCATACGCTGCTGGATCCCAGGGTCCTGCGCCTGAAGAAATGGATGACGGGCAAGACTCACTATTGAGGGAGCGGGTCTGTTGCACTCGACGGAAAAGAACCGGGTTCTTCTGATAAATCCCTTCGTGGGCGATGACTACGAGTTCACGCGGGCGAGCCGTCCCCTCCCGCTGGGGCTTCTCGGCGTCGGCTCCATGCTGGTCGATTCCTTTGCCGTCCGGATTCTGGACCAGCGGATGAACAGAGACTTTTCCCGCCTTCTCGGGGAGGAGCTGCGAAACAAACCCCTGTGCGTTGGATTGCACGTCATGGGGGGACCGCAGATCCGGACCGCGCTGACCCTGTCCAGGCGGATCAAGGCCCTGACGGACGCGCCCGTATTGTGGGGCGGGGCCTTTCCCTCCCTCGTCCCGGAGGCGGTCCTGTCGGAGGAATCGGTGGACTTTGCCTTCTGCGGAGAAGGGGAGGCGTCCTTTCGGGAGTTCGCGGTCGCTCTCAGAGAGAAGCGGTCCGTGAGGAGCCTGCAGGGCCTGGCTTACAGAGATGCAGGAAGCGTAGTCCAAAATGACCCACCCCAAAGAATGGATCTGAACGAACTGCCCGATTTGCCCTATGAACTACTCGACGTCGCCTCGTATAACTGGAGCGCGGGAGATAACCGAAGGAAAGGTCTTAAGCTTCAGATCGAGACGAGCCGGGGATGCACCAGCGGCTGTATCTTCTGTTACAACCCCTACTTCTATAACCGGAGCTGGAGAGCCCAGAACGCCGAACGTACTCTGGCCCGTATGGAGGTGCTCATCAAGGGATTCGGTGCAACCGCTTTAGACATCGTGGATGACAGTTACTTTGAGGACATCCCGAGGGTGGGGGACATTGCAAGGGGCATGATCCGCCGCGGCTTCGGAATCCGGTATCTGATCAATGGCGGGAAAGTGGCCCCTATCCTCGAAATGCCGGACCAGGATCTTGAATTGCTCAAGGAGAGCGGCTGCGAGACTATTCAGCTGGGGGCGGAATCGGGATCGGACAGGATACTGGAGGCTCTGGCCAAAGGGATTACGTCAGACCAGATACGAAGATCCAATACCCGGCTGAAGAGGTTCGAAATTACTCCCTCCTATTATTTCATCTGTGGTACGCCCGGGGAGAGGAGGGAGGATTTAGCCCAATCCACCCGGTTGATGATCGATCTACTGAAAGACAATCCGAATGCAAAGATCATCGCGGCCTTTACTTTTACGCCCTTTGCCCGAACGCCCGGTTACAGGCTGGCGCGGGAGCAAGGCATGCCCGAGCCCGAAACCCTGGAAGCGTGGTCGAGGTTCGACACTCTGAATCCTCTTCAGCCCTGGCTCGACGCGAAGCAGAGACGAAAAATGAAGGTACTTTTCTTCCTGAGTATGTTCATCGATGGTAAGATAAACGATATTTCGCCCTCCCCGCTCATTCGCTTGGCGGCTCGGCTCTATCGCCCGATCGCCCGATGGCGCCTGGGTCGCCTCCGGCTCAGCTGGGCCGCAGAGGAGCTGGTCGGAAGGCTGGTCCTGGCATGGCTTCGCAGGATACAAATGCGCAGGGCAATGTCAGGCGACAGTGATTCTTTGGAGCGGGGAACAGATGTGTGATCAGAGTATCCGAGACGATGTGAGTGTATTTCCTGCTCGATCATGGCACTTACTGATCATGTCGTAACCTGCCAACCGGTGCAGAGTTACCCGAAGAGAGATTCGACCTTGTCACGGACACTGAATTCCATTGGTATCACAGCAGTATTTCTAATGGTCATTTATTATGGCCTATTATTCTCCTGCCTCAACTTCCAGAGATACGATAATTTCGATCCAACGCTCTTCGATCCGATAGCATTCAATATGTACTGGAACACGGCTGAAGGCAACTTTCTTGACTATTCTGGCAATTCCATGCCCAATTTTTCATCCAACATGGCTCTGCTCCATCCAACGCTCATTTTGCTGAGTGGCCTCTATGCCGTTTTTCCCGAGCCCCGTCTAATCCTCGCGCTGGAAGCATGGGCGATTGCACTTAGTATCCTAGTCGTATTTGCATTGGCACGACAGAAGTTAAATGGATTCCTCCTCCCTGCGGCGTTGGCCCTCTCCTTTGGCTTGAACCCATGGGCGAACTATTATTCAATGTTGGGGAATCCCCTCTTTGCTCTTGGAACCTTCTTTGGGCTCACAGCCCTCCTCTTCCTTCGACTGAGGCGAATGGTGCCTTTTATCTTCGCCGTCCTGCTCGCCTGTGCCCAGCGACCGGATTTTGTGGCGCTCCATTTCCTGCTCGGGATCTATCTCTGGCGAATGGAGAGAGATCGTCGCTTCGGGCTGGCTCTAGTTAGGATCACGCTGATTTGGGTAGCGGCATTTCTCATCGGAGCATTTTTTAGCCAGGGAGATCTGTTCGTAGAAGCGTCGAATACCTTTCGCCTCGGGGCCTTAGGCGACAGTCTCGGCGATATAGTGAAGAATATTTTCTTCCATACCGACGTGTTGTTAATAAATATATTCATTTTGGAGAACGTAAAGAATCTTCTCTTTTTGGCCCCTGTCTGTTTCCTGCCCCTTCTGTCCCCTCGATGGTTGCTGCCTCTCGCATTGGAGGTCGTCTATGTGGCTTTAAGCACGAAAGGGCTCATTGAGAGGCAGGATTTCGTCAACTTCCGCTCCCTTTTCAATGGAGCTTTCCACCTTCCCTACAACAGCGGCTTCTGCATTCTAATGCCCCTTGTAATTCTCGCTGCAATCGAGGGAGCGCATTCGTTGACAACTTGGCTCGGAACCCGATTGAAAGGAAAGGAGGAATGGATTCGTCCGGCCCTGGCCGTGACCATTGCAGCAGGGTCGATACTTTTTCATTATTGGTTTACAACCCCTATCACCGGGCCCGTGCCCTGGTCCAGAGAGTTCAACTGGAACTACTACACCGTTACGGACCATGCGCGCATCGGCCACAGGCTAATCGAGCGGATCCCGGAGGGAGCGTCCGTCATCTTTTCCGAGACGCTCACCCACCGAGATCTGTACAATCGCGCAAACATGGCCCAGCGCATCGATTATAAAGAGCCATGTAATCCGATTTCTCACCGATACGTCCTGTTCGATCTGTTCAGCTACACTGCGCATGAGACACGGGATTCCTGTCTTGATAGCATTGCGGCCTATGTAAGGTCGAAGCGGTATGGAGTTCTGGAGTTTATCGACGGCTACATATTGATGGAGGCTGGAGCGGATCGTGGAGCGAATAATGTCGTCCTCGAATATATTGAGGAACATCGTACGGAACTCGAGCGGAATGTTTTCAACCCCTATCTTTTTGGAGCCGACGGCCTGGACTCCACAGGACGCCCGTTTCCCGTTCATTCAGTAACTCAATTGATTGGCGACGGTCAAAGCACGACGGCGACTCGCCAGAAAGGGGGACTTGCCGATTCCCGGGATAACCTATAAAATAAACAATAAAAGTACTATGTTGAAACTATCATCATCACCTCTGAAAATCCATCCGTCACCCCTCGAAGGTGTTGTCAAGATCGCCTTCAGACCCAGGGGATGAGAGAGCAGATGAGTCATGCGGTGAGCCTGTTTTTCTCGTTCCCGGCAGCCCTTCTGTTGTCCTTTCTTCCGGGGCATCTGCTTCTCTGCGCCTTTCATCGAGATCCTCCGAAGGATCTGAGCTTTGTCGAAAGCCTCTTGTTCCGGGTCGTGACAAGCATTGCCATCGTGGCCATAGTTGCTTACCTGCTATCCATAGCAGGGCATTTTTCCCTCCTCTCCTTGCTCATCGTTGTCCTGATCGTTGTATCGGTACTGAAAACAGCACTCCGAATTCCACTCTCTCTAGCTTCTCTGCCTAGCCCCCGGAGGGACACCGAGAGTTTTTTTATCATCTTCCTGCTCGCGGCTTCCATTCTATTGTTGAGTCTCTTTCCTCTGTCTGAATGGGTCACGGGCGAGGGTGAGATCGGCAGGGCTTACAATGGGGGGCTCATGGTCTCCCGGACCGGTTCCCTCTTCTACACGGATGAGTGGATCCGGGAGAAGGATTCTGTGCAACGGGCCCCGTTCATTGGCGCCGACTTTCTCGAGCCCCGTGCGGAGACCTTGTTTTACGGCTTTAATGTAGTCGATATGGATGCCGGGCGTATACTCCCCTACCATGCGAACATGAACTGCATTTTCTTCGCCATCACCGATGTCTTCGTCGGCCGCGTGCCGCCCTCCTGGACCCTCCAATTTTTCCACCTTCTCACCTTGATTGCGATTTTTTTTATTGGTAAGCGTCTCTTCGGCAGGGGCGTGGGAATCCTCTCGGCGCTTTTGCTCTCCGTCAACTACATTCAGTTTTATGTGATTCGAGAGGAGGGGATAGATCTCATTGGTCAGACATTTGCGTGGACAGGGATTCTCGCCCTCACCCGGTTCTATGAGCGGCGAAGCATCCTTGACGGGATCATCGCGCTTCTTGGAATAGGCATGACCCTCACGGTTAAATTGGATTTCAATCTCGTTGTCTTCATTATAGTGCTCTATCTGATCGTGAGCCGGCCTGCCGCTCATTTTGACGGCGCCCATCGCTTTTTCGCGAATGGATTGCTGGTCGTGGGGGGGCTGTTTGTTACGTACCTCTACACCATGACATTGGGTTATTGGCGAGCGATCTTCCAGAATCTCATGCTCATCGATTTCATCCCGGGCCTTCGAAACGATCCGAATACGTTTTTTGTTTTCTTCGTTGCAGCGGGAAGTCTTGCTTTGTTGTATTTCAATTCAGAGCGGATCGTATCCCTGGCAAGGGCCGCCAGGCAAACAGGTCCAGGCAGAACCTTGAGCCGCATCTGGAGGCGTCACCATACAACAGCGTACAGGGGAACCGTCATGCTCTTTGCGGCAATTATCCTATTGGGATACTGCAAAGGGAGATTCGCCCCGCCCTTTCTCCCCAGCCCGGATAGGCTTTCCGATGCCCGGTTTCTCAATGTCTGGGAGGAGTTCGGCCTTCAGATGTATCGGGTGAGCTGGATCTTCGGAGGACCGTTCATTTTCGTTGGTACCGTCGGATTCTGTGAAGCCGTTCTGGGCAGACATCGCAAAACCATGGTGCTCTTTCTCGGCTGGGTCTATGTAGAGAGCTACCTATTCTATCTCATCTTCGGAATAAGGAGCCCTTTCAGCAATTTGCCGTATTTCTATCGCTATGACCTATTGGTCGTGGTTCCGGTCACGATCCTCTTCATCTCGCACGCAATATTCCGAATCGCAGCCCTGTCCCTTGAAATCCTCATCCCGAGATCCGGGGGGCGGAACCGTGGAAATGTGATCAAGGGGGGCCGGTACTCTTTCGATCATGCTATCATCCGGAGAGGAGTGCCGGCGATTCTCGGCGCCGCTCTGATCGCATACAGCCTCTGGATCGATCGTCCATTTTTCCAAACGGTTCACCACGGTGATATGAGATCTCAACTGAATACAATTGACGAATTCGTTGGTGATGATGTTGCACTCTTTGGTACCGAAGGATTTGGGTGGACGGCCAAGCAGATAGGTGTTCCCCTGAAATTCGTCTATGGTCGCACAGCATACGGGATCCATGACGTTTCCGATATGTCCTCCATTGTCAGGGCAATCGAAGAATGGCTGCAAAACGGGAAAAGAGTCTATCTTATTGACATCGAACAAAAAACGATGAAAGCTCTTCAATCCCGTTTTCTCGTGGTATTCAGGAAGAAAATAAGCAAGTCTTTTTGGCAGCTCGAATATGCGGATTACCACCTTCCACAAAAGAATACACGGGGATGTTTATGTTTCTCTATTTATGAAGCGATTCCTCTGAGGGACTCCATTCCCGTCAGAGACAATATTCAGGGAAAAACAAAAAATAGCGTTGAAAGGCCGGACAGTTCCATTCATCCAATATGATGATAACAGGAGAGGTATCATGAAAAAACGTCCCATTCGTGCACCCCATGTGTTGTGTGAGGCATATGACTATGACAAGCCGGTTCCGTTTTCCCGCGGTACAAGGATCGATATCAAGGGAATCACGATCCTTTTGATGTCGGGAACGGCAAGCGTGAATGAAAAGGGAGAGACCCTTCATCCTGGAGATCTCGAAGCACAGGCGCGAAGGACCTTTTTCAACATTTCAGAGCTCCTTGCTGCGGAAGGTGCCACGTGGAACGACGTGGTGAGAACGACAATTTTCCTGAAAGATATGAAGGAATACGAAAAACTTTCCAAAATACGCATGGACTTCTTCCAGGAAGTCGGCGTCGAAGAGTATCCTGCAAGCACATGCGTACAAGCTCAGCTGTGCAGGGAAGAGCTCCTCGTGGAGATCGAAACCATTGCCATCCTCGAGAGTGATTAGGGCTAAGCGGTCATTCATCAAAGGGCTCTCTATTCTGATCCTCGCCGCATGTTTCCTGTTCATAGGGGGAGGAATAGCCAGGAAAGGTATGCTGCGCCGTGCCCGCTCCGAATTCATGGACCAGTGCTCAAGATGTCATTCCGCTATGCGTGCAATTCAGGTACGTAAGACAGAGGTCGGATGGTGCCTGACGATTGACCGAATGGCCTCAAAAGCAAATTCCCCCGGTATGGAAAAGGGAATTTCTCGCATCCGAAGATACCTGCGATCCATACGCACGCTGGATGGGAAGGTCCTGTTCCAAGACAAGTGTACACGGTGCCACTTCGAGAAACGAGTGAACAGGAGACGATCATTTTCTGACTGGCTGCAACATATCGAACTCTGTCGCAAATTGGATCCCTTTTGGCTGGGAATCGATGAAGCCGAAGAAGTGATGGATTACGTTCACAGCAGGATGTTCTCTCCGAGAGACCTGTTCTCCTGCGTTACATGCCATCTGAAGAATAAGGAAATCTCGGAAGGGAAAACGAGCTGCAATCGGCTACGCTATGCCGGATTTGCGGAGGAGGCGTTTCGATCCGGCGTTGGGAAATGCTATGTTTGCCATACTAGAAAAACTCTATATGAAACGAACAGTGTGGAGGAATGGAAGGCGGTGATCGAGCGGATGGCATCCAAATCTCCAGGCTGGATCCGACCGGAAGAGGAGAGGGAGGTCCTCGACTGGATCAAGAGAAGGGAGCGTGGCTTCGCGGAGCCGTAGGCAAGTCAGGATGCAAATGAAGAAGAGAGGACGCAGAGAGACTTGGGTGTATGTGGCGTGGTCGGTGTTGTCATTCCTTGCGGCCGTCGTATGGGCGCTTGCGGCGATGCCGGAGAAGGATGCGGGCGTGGACATGATTCATGAGGCGTATGGTGACTATCTCGGCAAAGATTATAACTGCCTGGCGAATTGTCACCGGACAGGCACACTCCTCAACAGAAAGAACATTGGGCGACAAACGGAAGAGGGCTTACTTGCTTCGATCCTTGAGGGTGGACGTCAGGAGGAATATCCACCCCCGACCGCCTCTCTGAACACCGATGGAACATTCTCCTTTGAAAAAAAAGGTGCCGTCTACGATTTCTATAACGGTTGGTATCAGGTTGCCGGGACCTTGAACAAAAGCGCCTTTGGAGAGGGAGATACGGTACGGGCGGACATAAACCTCACTCTCTTTTCAAGGCAGATCGAACCCGTGCTTGCCCGAGCGGATCGGATCGTCGCGGCCATGGTCGCATACAGAATGTACGATGCCGACGGGATCTACCGGCAGCAGGCCGATGAACTGATGTCTACGGTCCTGACCCCCACCGGCCTCCCGATCGAAAGCGGTCCCACCCCATTTCCGTCATCCATTGCCGGGGCCGCTTTCAGGACGCCTCTGGATGCGATCGCATTCGTTGAGAATCCTCAGACACGCTTGGATGACGATATTTTCCAGGCTGATTTTATCTTGACGGGATTGGTGCATGATGAGTTTCCTGCCGGCTTTTATCGCTTTCAGGTCCAGTTCTTCCTTGAGACGGGGGACGAGACGATCCCGTTTTTTGTGGCTCCCGGTCTGTGGGCGGCCGGAGAGAAGAAGGCTCCCTTCGAGCTTCACCGATATGGGTTCGTATGGCGGGACATCTTGTCTCTACCGTTGGTGAGGGTAAAGGATCCAGAGCCGCCGAAAATGATATGGACGCTGTTTTCGGGTCGCTTCAGTTTTGGCACACAGGGGATCGTTTCCGAGGAGGACCGTGACCACTTTGCGTTCAACTCGCGAATCAACTTTCAATCCCGCTTTATATTGCCGAAGGGTACTGTTGCATCACTCGAACCCGATTTTCCGACGGTGGCCCCGTACAGGTTGCCCGGTATCGGTTTTCAGGCAACCGCTTTCCACGAAGAGTTTCCCCTGAACTATGATTCCGGCATGCTTTCTGTTCGTGTAAAAGGGCCGGAGGGGAAGATCGTTGACCTCGGATCGGCTCCCTTTTCGCGCCGCGGTGGTCATGGCGCCAGGACTGGAACTGATCAATTCAAATATACATTTGATACGTGGGGGCACCATCAAATTACCATGAGTGGGTGGATAGAGGATGTTTGGGGAAATCGACATCACGGCGGGGGTACCTATGATCTTTGGGTTGCGAAACGTCTGTCTTTTGCCACGAGCGTCAAGCCGGGAACACCGTTCCTGGTAGGGGGAACGTACCCTGCCTCGGTGACCGTGAATCCTTCATGTCCTGCAGATGTAACGCTCGAAATAACTTATTTCCCCGATTCGGACCCGACCAAGAAGCGAGTGATATCGCTTTCCGATAAAGCGAGCCGGTATGGCTACTTCGTACCCGATGGCGATCAGCCTTCTATGCACTTCGATACGCCCGGAGAGTACATATCGGACCTCTATGCCCGATATGTCGATGCAAACGGAGAACTCTGGATCGGGAGCGAAAGAAGCGGAGGCGTTGTCGCTCTGCCGGATTCTTCGCTCGTGGCCCACGGATTGAAAGCGCCGTCCGCTCAGAATCCGGACCGGTTCGCCGCTCGGTACGACAGTATGAGGGAGGGGAGCGGGTGGGCATTCGGAAAATCGACAGTGTATGCCATGCACAACGACCCGGTCATGCATATATCCGGATTTCCCTTCCTGACGGGCGATATTCTGTATCTGGCGACGAATAGCTTCTACAATGGTGAATATGCAAGCAGCAACCAGGTAGGATTGACGCTTACCGTAGAGGACCGAAGCGGAAAGATCCGTCCGGATACCACGCAGTCGGCAATCCTCGGAATTCCACAGCCGCAGCCGGAGGAATTCCCCGAAGGGGGTGCCGGGAAGTTCTTTGCGCGCACTTTCCGCCGTGTTTTTTATCACCATTGGCTTGGTGAGTCGATTTTCAATACTCGCCGGGATCCACAGGCCATGCGATTGGAGTCTGATACGAGCAATGGCTATGTTCCGCACAACTTTCCCGAGTACATTACAAGGCTTAGATATTTCTACGCGACCGCGATTCGCCCCGGCTTCCTGGTGAATACCGCGGTTTCCGAATCCGCCTTTCCGCACGCATACTGGATCACGGGTCCCTTTCCGGGAGGAGGCCAGTATGGAAGTCTCGAGCTGAACGGGGATCTTCCTACAGATACCTATTGGTATACAGGGGGAGTGGTCGTCCGCGATCTGAAAAAAGGAACGAATCGATACGCCGCTTATTCCTCTATGTGTGTGATCCTTCCCAAAGGCCATCATGCAAACAGGGTGGTTGCCCCCGGGAACGAGCCGTTGTTGGAGATCAACGGCAGAGAGCATTTCATTTTTCTCGCTGGAGCTCCCTCGGCTGGAAATATCTATGAAGTGGGACAGAGGACCGGAACCGGGAGCCTGATATTTCCGAGCGTACCCGCCGAGGTTCGAGTTGTGATTGAAGATCCCGACGGTCTTGAGACCGTATTTTCCGGGTCAGGCAGCAAGCTCGGGATCTATAGCGGTGGTATCTATACATTTGCAAAACCCGGTGTCCATCGTGTCCGCCCCGTGGGACGGTTCAACGGAAAAAGGGGCGATGTCCTGGGATCTGGCGATGGGGTCTATAACGTATACGCCGTGGAGGTGGGTGCAGAGGACCTGATCCAGATGGAAGTGGATAATAGGGTGACGGTTCCCCCGGATCGTCCTTTTCTATTCAGGGGCCGTATTCGTGTACCCCTGCGGGACGGCCGTGTGGTCTACACCATCGTGATGCCCGGCGTCGTTATGGATGAAGGCGAAGTTTCCGTAGTGAACGGCCGATTTGCCGTTCCGTTCTACGCTCCGGACTTTGGAATAGAATATCCAAACTATGACACATTCCATTATTCGGATTCCGGGGATCCCATGGACAGGGAGAATCGTTCCTTGTGGGATACGGTTGTGGTTACGATTTATACGGAGGGACGTGACGGGAAAGGAGAATCGGTTCATTCAGCGAAAAAGATCGTGGTTCGAGGCGGAAGAATTGATATTCTATAGGATTCATCAGAAAAGGACTCGAAAGCACACGAAATGGTTACGTTCCCTTTGATATTTATAACAATATTTTTAAAAAGACTAGAAATTGGTAATCCATTGGAAAACTATCTAGGCGAGTAGTACGAAACGGAGGGGTAGGTCAAGGTGAAGGTGTTGTTCGCATGTCCTGCATTTGAAAATATAGGGATGGAATGCCTGTCCGCCTATCTTAAGATGCATGGTCACGAAACCGATCTTGCCTTTGACCCGCAAATTTGCAGCAACGTATTTTTCCAACGCCCGACATGGGGCAGGTTCTTCAGTTACCGTAAGCGGATGCTTGAGCAGATCCAGGAATCGAACCCTGACGTGGTCGCGTTTTCCGTGACGGGTTATGACCTGCCGTGGTCCCTTGACGTTGCGATTGCTGTAAAGGAACGTACCAGTGCAAAGGTTGTATTTGGTGGTACACATGCCTGGATATGCCCGGATCTTCTGATGAAAGACCCCGCAGTGGACTTCCTCGTTCAAGGAGAGGGAGAGGAGCCATTACTGGAAATCCTGAGGCGAATGGAAATCGGGGATCTGGAAAACCCAATTCCTAATACATGGCATCGATATAGTGGATCTGTCGTCAAAGGACAAGTCCAACCCCCGAGTTATGAATTGGATGACCTGCCCTTTCCGGACAAGGACCTTTTTTATAGTCGCATGAAGCATCTGTACGGTTATGTAATGACGACCTCGAGGATTTGTCTTCGAGGATGTAGCTTCTGCTTTTACAACGTCCTAAAGAAGCTTTATTACGCCCAATGGCTCCGACGCCGGCGCAGCGCGGCCAAAACCTTGAGCGAATTGGAGCATGCCGTTTCCAAATATCAGATCGAATCTGTTCGTTTTTACGACAATGATATCGCAGAAGACATTGCATGGTTGACCGAATTCGCGGATGGATACGCCGAACGCATTTTCGTGCCCTATCATGCGATCACCAATCCGAGTAGCCTTACACCGGATGCCGTTGAACTTTTACGCAAGTCAGGGTGTTTCGAAATCGAGGTCGGTGTTCAGACCGTGAACCCAAAAACACGCCATGAAATCGGCAGATTCGAAAGCCTTGATGTCGTCCGGGATGCAGTCGACAGACTTCAAAAAGCGGGAATACGCACGATTGTAGATTTGATTTTCGGTCTTCCGGGCGAGGGGCAAGACGATGCAATTGCAGCCGGTAAGTTTTTTAGCCGGCATCGACCCACAAAAGTTAATATCCTCTGGCTCGATTATTACCCAAAGTCAGATCTTTCACGTCTGGCTTTGAAGAAAGGGGTCCTCAAGGAGCAGGATATTCAGGCCATCGATAAAGGCGAATGGATGGCCGGATATACAGGCGGGAAGACCATGACCGGCAGCAAGGAGTTGCTGCGCATGCACGCGCTGCTCGCCCTGATGTTGATGGTGTCGGAAAAACGCTTCGAATTTATCTGCCGGCACCGTTTGTATCGGTTGTTTCCTCCTCGCATAGCGCCGACCGTTTTGTGGATATTGCTCCATTTGATGATTCGCCACCCAAGGGATTTGCATCGCATCCGCTACTATCGCATGCACAAAGAATTCGTCCCAAAGATCTTCGGTTTATACGTTCCCTCTATCATGGGATTGGCAAAGAGAAACCCTTGAGCCATAATTCCTCTCGTTGCAGGGTAAAAGAATGAAGGACATCCCACAGATACTCCTTATTCAACCAAAAACCGGTGTGTTCTCGGAAATCAAGTCAAGCCCTTCTTTTCCTCTTTCTCTTCTCAGTGCAGTACGGACGCTATCGAAAGATTTCCAGGTTGCCTTTTTTGACCAGAGAGTCGAAAGCGATTGGAAAGAGAAACTACGAAACGAACTTGGACGCAATCCACTTTGTGTAGGGATTACTTCTTTTACGGGAAGTCAACTTCTCCATGCGCTTCAGATCAGCCGTTTCGTAAAAGAACACAACCAGGATGTTCCCATCGTGTGGGGAGGGGTACATGTCACAATGTTATCGGAAAACTCCCTGGAAGAACCCTCCATAGATATTGTGGTTCGAGGCGAAGGCGAGGAAACCTTCTTGCATCTTGCACAACAACTTGCCAGTTGCAAGAAACTGGAACAGATTCCCGGCATTTCCTTCTGCAAAAACGGAAGAATCCTTCATAACATTAAACGAGATTTTGTTGATTTGAATCTACTTCCCCCTATTCCCTATCACCTTGTCAGGGGGAAATACCTGTTTTTGAGAAAGGGAAAGCCTTCCATGTATTTGGAGACTTCCCGAGGATGCCCTTATCGATGTGCCTTTTGTTATAACTCTTCCATTGGGAACCGGAAGTGGCGGTCTAGCATGCCCAGCAGAGTTATCGAATCTATTGAGGAGATTCTTCACGCATTCCCCGAAGTGGGTCACCTTTCCATCGTAGACGATAATTACTTTGTGGATCTGGACCGAGTCAGAGAAATCTGCAGGCTCATGATAGAAAAAAAGATCAACCTCACTTTCCAGGTGCAAGGAACCAACATCCAAATTGTAAAAAAACTCTCTACGGAAGATCTGGCACTGCTTCGCACGAGTGGCTGCGTCAGGCTGGATATGGGTGTTGAGTCTGGCTCCGAGAGAGTCCTGAGGGATATTGAAAAAGGAATATGTCCTGAGGACGTCGAGGAAGTGAATCGTAAACTCAAGGCGAACAACATTGAGCCATGGTTCAATGTGATGAGCGGCTTTCCCCAAGAAAAAGAGGAGGATCTATATCATACCGTTGAGCTTATGACCCGCATATTACAAGAAAACAAGAAGGCATTGATCTCTCCCCTCTATTGCTATACTCCCTATCCGGGAAATAAACTTTTCGGAAAGTCTCTTGAACTAGGTTTTGTCCCTCCAAAATCCATTGATGACTGGGCTGAATATGGGTGGGATCGGTCTCGGCTTCCCTGGATCAGCAAGCGAAAAGCAAAAGAATTGGAATCTCTCTACTTTTTATCTATTTTTATTGACCGAAAAATTTTTGAGTATACGACTCACCGTTGGTTGCTGTGGGCCGCGGTTTGTTACAGGCCCATGGCTAGACCCAAAATAAGCGCAGTTTCACTCGATCGTTGCTGACTCGAGAGCCGAAAATTATAAACGCAGACCTCCGCCTCTCCGGATTGTTACCGGCCTACTACATTTACAATTTCGTCTTTTATTTCGCGCCTCTTTCTTAGTCTATGGGTTCATTGCCATACCAGAGACATCTTTGCTCTGGCTTCATAGTAGTCAAGGTCAGGCCCGTAAAGAATCGTAAAGTCGAAAAAATAGGTGCTGCCAAGGATTCCAAGACAACATTCGATAGAGGATGCATCGGCCTGTCTTCACAATCTGACATGGAATATTAATTAAAGCGTTCAGAAAGCCCCTGAATTCCATACGCAACAGTTGATTCTTTTCTCGGGTGTGTTTGTCCTTCCATCGCGGGTTTACTGGATACAGAAGGGCCGCCCATGCCTTCAGATTCCACGCCAAGGCGGCCATGACCATGTAGGCCCAGTTTGCATTCAAGTTGTTTACCGGTGCATGGAGAGCTCGGACTCCGTTTTTTAACTGCTCTATCAGATTCTCTTGATTGCATCGCTTCATCGCTTCGAGAACCACCTCGGGGGCCGTCATGCTCCAGTCATTCGTGATGTAGAAGAAATAGCGATAGTGGTCGAACAGAACATCCTCTCCCATTTCTGTAGAAAGATTCTTACGCACGACTACGACTCGATAGGTCTTCTTGCATTTTGTCGGCCGATACTCAAACTCCGCCCAATCTTCCGAGTTGAGCCGGATGTTCTCGAATTCTCGCTCTCGCACGACCTTCTCTTTGATATTTTCGGGCCGTTCGCGAGGCTCCGTCTTGATTACACGTTCGGCTCGACGAATCAGCTCGTGGTACTCCTGAGCAGCCATTGTATCCGCCTTGCTTACAAGATTCCGCTTCGCGTCATACCCGAATACAAACGTAATCCCATCCTTATCCCAACGATCGAAGTTCTCTGTCAGCGAAAAATCCGTATCCCCTCTCAACATGATCTTTTTGAATCCCGCTTCCCGGCAATGCTCGATCGCCTTGTCATAAAGAGGAGCTCCCCCTTCATGGGACGGCCGATTCCCGCTTCGGTTCTGTATGTATAATGGCTCGTTCGTGTTGGCCAGCGAGACCAACAATGCATTGTATCCCCACTTGCCATCATGAGAAATGTCCATGCCACACTTACATTCTCCCGTGGTTTCCACCATGGTCCCGTCGGCATCAATCCGCGCCACCTCGAAAAATTCCTCAGGCTGCTGCTTCCAGACCTCCTTGCGGGTATCGTTGATGACTTCCATCAGGGTCCAGATAGTATCTTCATCCTCGAACCTCCGGCAGAAGTCTCCTGCCGTCGTCGGATCCGGGATACTTTCGGCACCCAGCGCATCGAGATATACGCTGTCATTGCGCCTGAGCTCTATGTCCTCCAGAACCATCCCTCCACAAAGGGCGTTGTACGCAATGTTCAGGACATGATCACTTTCATGATACGGTTTGTGGATCTTCAACAACTCAACTCGCTCATCAATTCGATCGATCAGTCCTGTCTTGCGTGCTATTTGATGCATAATGCCAATGCCGCCATTGATGATGGCTCTATTTCGCTCCGCGATCTCATACTGTATGTTTGTCGCGGTAATCATTGGTGCTTGACAGTGCTTTTTCTTAACGGCCTTTTCCAATCGTCGAAGAATTTCTCTCTTGCTTTTTTCGATCTTTCGTCGTATTGTTCTCTTCATCTGAAAAGCTCCTTTCTTTGGTTTCAAGGAATTGAGTTGAAGGCTCCATTCCCTTGAAATTAGGAGCTTTTCTTTTTTTATTCAACCCCCTCCAGCTCTATCTGCGCTTGATTGAGGGCTAGACTGAGATTCCGTTACAGGTTTTTTCACTTTATGATCGAGAAGTTAATCTATATGAGATTGTTGGCTATATCCGAGTATCTTAAATCATCCCTTACGGCTTCGGCGTCGTGTTCTCCCCCAATCCGCCGAACAAGAGTTTCATCCTCCGGCATTTTGCGCCAATATAGAACAAGGATGCGACATAGGGAAAAACTCTGAACGGTCTCTTCAGAAAGAAAAGCACCAATTGCCACAGATACCCCGGGCGCAGATAGAACGCTCTGTTCAAGGAAGCCGCATACCGGATCATCTCTTCCTGGTCCATGTCTCGATTCCTCACGATCGGAATCTTTCCCGTATAGTGATCTAAGTTCTCATCCACTTCATACCCTTCGTTCTTTGCCATTTCGAGCAATTTCGTTCCGGGAAAGGGAACCACGAAATTGAGCCCGAACCACATCGCTTGAAGCCGGCGCACCGTTGCCATGTTCTGTCGAACCGTGCCTCGATCCTCCCATGGGAAACCGATCAGGAAATTGGCCGTCACGGCAAGTCCGGCTTCGCGGATCTCTTTTAAAACCATCAGCGCCTTCTGTCTTGATTCAATCTTCTTCTGGATTTTTAACAACAATTCGTCATCGAGCGTCTCGATACCGATGTTCAGCATCACGCAACCGGAATCCTTCAGGAGCTTGATTTTCTCATGATCCATGTCCAAAATCCCGACATTTGCAAAATACGGAGTGGCAATCCCCCTGCGCCGTTTCTCCTCCACGTATTCCCTCAGCCAGGAACGGTTGATTCCGAAATCCTCGTCCAGGAAATTGATGAAATTGACCGCCCGGTCCTTGATCAGGGCCTGTATCTCCTCGAATACACCCGGCACCGAACGGGACTGCAAAACCCGATTCGTGATGATCCGATTCGAGCAGAAGATGCAATCGAAGGGGCATCCCCTGGAGGAGGAGACCGCCGCCAGTCTCTGGCGCGAAATCCGAACATGATAGGCAGCCTGATAGTTTTTATAATAGCGATAGGGAAGATCCTCCCGGACCGGCCAGGGGAGGTCATCGAGTCCGGCAATGCGCTGAAAAGGCAGATTCCTATGCAGACCACCGTCTTCTTTCCAGATCAATCCGGGAATTGTTGCATAATCCCGATCCCCTCTCTCTAGCTTCGCAAGAAGCGAGGGCAAAACCTTCTCCCCCTCGCCCGCCACACCAAAATCCACACAGGGATTCAATGCAGCCACCGGACAACTCGTCACATGAACACCGCCGAGAACGGTGGTAACGGGTCTCTTGTCCTTCATGGCCCGAAGAAGGGCCATCCCGTTTCCATTGCTTTCGGTCATCGTGCTCAGTGCGACGACATGGGGCCTGAAGTGCAAGTACGAGTTGATGATCTCTTTTGTCTTCAAGTCCTCCGGATTGATCTGATGAACGATCTTTACCTCGTGCCCTTCCTCCCGGGATGCGGCCGCCACGTAGCACACGCCGAGCGGCTCGGTCTGGTTTACCTCTCTACCGTAAAGATTCGACAAGGGGACAACAAAGAAGACTCGCATGGATCGGATCACTCCATGGGGCAGACATCACCCCGCCGCGACCGGCGCCGATCGACGGCGGGAAACGAAGATTCTCTCGAACGCCTCCGAAGGATGCCGCGATAAGCCGTCCCTTTCGGAGGATTGTCGGTCTTTTCTTGCTTGATTTCCTGAATTCTGGTATATTTTTGCTATTCTGCTTAAAAACAAATGTCCTATATTTTTAGCTCCTCAGCAAAATCTATTTATAATAGCCTGCGCTACGAGACCCGTCAAGTTGCTTCGCGACTCCTCCGCTTCGCTACGGCCCTTCGAGTGACTGGTCTCTCGCTTCGGCTCCACCTGTATCTACATTACCACCGCCATGGACGGAATGTGGGGATGTTCACCAAGCTGGACAGGTGGGTTCGAAAACGGGGCCGCGCCTATATCCATCGGTGCTGGCGCCACGACCTGAGTGAATCGGCAAGCGATGAACTGGACCGAATGAAGCTCTTCACCATGCGCAGTATACTTCGGCCTCGCCTCATGATGACAGTACGCGTGTGGAATCGGAGCAATACTCCAAAGCTTCTTCAATCGGCTAAATAGTTTCTAGCCCCCGGACTTTTTTTCGCGACGATTGTCATTGACTTGCAATAATATCCTGTAATATTATATAGTTAGTTGCCATGCTCCATGGCCGACCCGTATGAATTTTTTTGTCGCCAGTTCGAAAAATGCATGCACCAAAGAAAATCATGTTCATGAACCCGCCGGCCCCACGGCCCACTCTGCGTGATTATTATTGCTCGTCCACGTCCAAGGCCTCCTACGTTTGGCAGCCGATCGATTTTATTGTCCAGAGCGGGTATCTGAGAGACTCATGCATTGTCAAGGTCCTCGATTGCGCCCTGCCCGGGAGTCGGTCTGAAGAATCGGTTCTCTCCGAAGCCGTCCTCTTTGCCCCCGACGCGATATTTGCTTTGGTGGGCGCCGCCTGCTATCCAGAGGATTTCCACTTCATCCGAAGGCTGCAGGAGCGGATCAACGCTCCTGTTGTGGTGAGCGGGGATATCGTACAGTTCGAGCCGGAGCGGGTATCGGAAAAATTCCCATGGATATCCTATGTTCTTCGCGATTTCACTTCGCCTGCGCTGAAACATTTTTTCATCGAGGGTATTCCGGCCGGCCCTCAGCTCTGGCAAGCAGGAGATACCCCTGAACTCGTTGTCCCCAAAGATGTCTTTGACTATCCAGTACCGGACCATACCATCTTTGCCGCCAAGGGATATCGCCAGCCCTTTCTACGGGGCGCCTTTGCCTCTATTCTGACAAACTATGGATGCCCCTATAAGTGCCTATACTGTAACAGCGGCACCCTGGGATTCAGGACGAGGGAGCTGACCAACCTTGGTGATGAGCTGAAGGCTATCCGAGGACTGGGTCTCCGCGAGTTGTTCATAAAGGACATGACCTTCAACGCTGCGCTCGATTTCACGAACCAAGTGCTCGACATGCTCCTCGAAGAAGACATGGGCCTGGGCTTCATTTGCTATGCCCGGCCTGACGGCCTGAAGGAAGACCTTGCCAGGAAGCTCAAAAGGGCGGGGTGCAGGCTGGTCATGCTCGGAATCGAGACCGGGGACGATGGACTGATGCAAGAGATGAAAGGACAGAAAAGGAGCCATGTGGTCCATGCGTGCGAAGCCATGGACAGGATCAACCTTTCCTACGGAGCGCATTTTCTCATCGGACTTCCCCGGGAGGACGAGAAACAGTTTGAAAAGACCCTAACTCTGGCCCGGAGTATCCGGGCACGATACGCATCATTCAACATCGCTACGATCCGGTTCGGCAGTCCCTGGCGCTCCGTTTTCTATGCATCGTCAGAGGAGCCGATCCACTTGGAGGCCCTGGACGGATCCTCGGTGCCAAGAGGTCAATCCTCACATCCGCCAGACCAAGAGGTCGATGCAATGCAAAGAAGGGCGACAATGGATTTTTACCTGCGACCGTCGTACCTGGCTAGAATGGTTTTTACACCACGGCACTGGCTCGACCTGCCCGGAATATTCTCGAATGCAGCCGGCATGTTCAAAAAGCTCTTTCGGCCTTGATCTTGCTCCCAATTGTGGAATGTACTCTTGAGGAGATAACGATAGTTTCTTCTTATTTCAAACGGCCTTCCCCATCAGAAAAATAATCATGAATCACTATCTCTGCCAGCGCATTCGCGATAAGACGGTTCCCCACCTCATTCGGATGGCCCTCGTCGACACGTAGATAAAGATAGGCGTTTTCCGGCCTGTCGAGGACTTCCCTGCCAACTCTCTCTTCGACGTTTGCGATGAGGGAGTCAAACTGCGAGTTGTTTCTCAATGATGCGGGGTGATCAGGAAAAATTTCCGAATCAACCAGGATCGGAACACCTTGACGCAGAGCCGTATCTTTCATGAGCGCCGTGTACGATCGCGTTTGGAAGCACCCGATGCAGAGGAGTATGACTTCGGTTCCGCTGTTTCGAGCCGAGGAAATGATCCGTTCGAGATTGTACTGATATTCTTGCTTCGTAATGCCTTCTTGCCCCGGATTATGAAGCTCCCGCTGGAAGACCTGGAACCTAAGTATCAGGCTGCCGATTATCAGTAGCTTAAGAAGAGAAAACCTTCGATCTCCCCCGCGCGTCATCGCCAGACTCAAGGGTGTGGGCCCGCCCGGGGATACGATCTCTCACAAGGGGAAGGGGGCCATTGCTTCATCGTTTGCGCAATAACTGACGAAAGGGCTATCCACTTTACTGTACCACCGAGTTGTGCTAAATTCGCGGCATG
>CAZFWM010000105.1:0-20731 GCA_964522545.1 uncultured Thermodesulfobacteriota bacterium | reverse complement strand
TTTTGTTTCTCGAGTGAGCTACAACCGAGTCAAACTGCGCTTATTTTGGGGCTAGACGTGGTCGGTTTTGATTTGCGTTTAGACCTTCTTTTCCTCAACATTGGAGACGGCCTTGGCGGATTCGATCATCATGGCGATTTTATCGCGGTGGGCGATCCCTCATGTGCCGCCTCCGCCGACTTCAACGAGGACGGACATGCCGACGTGGTCGTAGGGAACGATGGCTACATCACCATCTTCCTCGGAGACGGCCAGGGCGGGTTCGTCGATTTCAACTGACGGCCGCATCGATTGTGGAATCAGCGACCACCGGTAGAACCGGTGGTATGAGGAAGGCCCCTGAAAGGGGCCGTCGAGCTTGGTCGCCCTTGATCGTTCCCTGGTCGCTGATTCTGCTTGGAGAATTTTGACGCATGGAATCCCATGAAATAATGGGGCCTCCTTCTCGATCTTCCCTCATGAAAAACCTCTCTTTTCCTCACTTTCATGAGAACCCCATCCTCTATGCTTCCGCATATTCTTTCGGTTCTCTCAATCACCTTTTCAAATACCCATACAAGAGTGTTCATGAGCGAAAATTCTCCAAGGGATCAATCCGTAAGATTCCACCGGCTTCTCTTGGCACATCTTGGCTCCTCTCGCTCGTAATGGTAGAACCTTGTCAATTCTCACCGGTAGAGCCGGTGGATTCTTACGGATTGAGACCACGTAGGGGCACGGCCTGCCGTGCCGTCACAAGCCGCCCACAGGACGACCGGCCGGTCGCCCCTCTCTCGGGTTTGATGAATCAACCCCCTACATTACTGCTTCTCTCCGGAATGCCGGCCAGAGGCCGGCGTTACGGTCGATTCCAAAGATTGATTGCTTAGGATCAGGGCGTGGGGTGATTCGGTTGCGGCTTCGCCGCCTCAGGTGCCTGGTTTTCCAGGAAGTAGATCCTCATGCCTTCCTGCTGGAGGAAGCGGCGTATGTCCTCTTCATCGAGTCCCTCTGTCTTTGCGAGTATGATGTTGAGGGAGCCGAGAGTTCGGTCCAGCTTGGCGAGAACATCCTCCGTGCTCTGAATGAGCCCGGGGAGCGCCTCGGCGACGGTCAGGGCATTGCCGGCCAGTCCTGCTAGATCCCCGGCCAGGGGTTCAGTGTCGCCGGAGAAGACCCCGGCGAGCCGGCCTAACCCCTGGAGAATCGATGAGAGCTCGCCCTCGTGGTCCAGCAGGAGCTGGTTCGATTCGATGGCCAGCCGGTTGCCCTGCTCGACGAGGCCGATGATCCTCTCCCTGTTCTGGGAGGCGGCCTTGGTGATCGCGATGATGTCGTCCACGATGCCGGCATCGGCCAGCGAGCCGACCGCGGTGTTCAGGTTGTCGAGGATGTTGTTGTCCGGATCCGCGGCGATGGCGGCCATCCTGTTCAGGTTCGTCATAAGGTCCGCAAAGCTCTGCTCCTTGACCACCCGGCTCACCTGGCCGACGATGTCCCGCATGTCCAGGATGATCCTCCCGGCCGAGTTGATCACCTCGTCGATGACAGGCTCCTGGGAGCCCGGGATGACCGCCCCGTCCTCGAGCAGCGGCGCCTCGGTCAGCCCCCCGGAGAGCTCGACGTACTTCCCGATCACCAGCTCCGTGGCGCGGATCGAGGCGACCGTGCCCTGCCTGAGCGGCACGTCGTCGCGCACCCTCAGCTCGGCCTCTACCTTGTGATCGGCCCCCTCGACGATCCGGATATCGGTAACCTTGCCTATCTCCATTCCGGCAAACTTCACCCTCGCCGCGACCTCCAGCCCGCCTATGTCATTGAAGCAGGCCACCAGCCTCTTGTGCGGCCGGAGCATGGATCCCATGTCCCCGGCAAAGAAGTAGAAAAAAGCCAGAGCGATCACGGCAAACAGAACAAACAGGCCCGCACGCAGCTCCGCCTTTGTGAATCCATTCGGTCCTGCCTTCTCCTCGGGCCGTCGCTCCCTGTTACCCGATGCGTCGCCCATATCGCCTCTCTTTATTCTAAAGCCCCTGGAGATGGTACACCAGCGGGGTGTATGTATAGGTCAGCGCGAAAACGGCATTGATCACGAGGACGAAGACCGCGGAGACCACGATGGATCGGACCGTGGCCTTCTGCACCGACTCCGGGTCCGGAGAGGTGATGAACCCGATGTAGCTTGCGATCGACACGACGGCCACGCCGAAGGCCAGCGATTTGCAGAGTCCGAATCCGATGTCGCCCGGGGCGAAGCTGTCCAGAATCATGCGGAAGAAGAGAATGAAGCTCTCCAGGGAGCCCCGGGTCTGGCTTATCACCCCGGCCAGAAGCCCGAAGAAGACCCCGAACAGGTAGAGGGCCGGGCCTACCAGCCATACGGCCAGAAACGCGGGCAGAAGCAACCCCGCCAGGTCGAGCTCCTCACCCTTTTCGCCTCGGAGAACCCTCTCCCCGATCGGCACGGAGCTGATCCGCGAGTTCACATGGGACCCGATCCTCACGGCCATGACGATCCCGGCCAGCACCGGCCCGATCTCCCTGAACAGGGCCTTGGTGAAGAAAAACGCGAAGATCGAGGCCCCTCCCAGATTTTTCATGTTCTCGAAGGATAAAAAGATCAGGGAGATGCCCACGGCGGAGGCGGCGAGGATGGTGACGCCCAGCGAACCGATGCCGAGCTGGTCTATCTGCGAGAGGACCCCCCCGGCGGGAAACCGGACCCTGCCGGTCATCAGCCCGGCGGACTTGTACAGGACCCTGCCCAGGAGCCCCAGCAGCCCGAGTAGATGACCGCCCATGGCGATCGAGTACCTGCCGGTGCGGCCCGCAATGTTGGTGAATGTGCTCACCGGCCGGTCATTCGTCATCCAGACTTTCGAAGATACTGTCGAAGGCCTCGCGCATTCTCATTTTCAGCGTCGCCACGTCCTGCTCCGACCATCCGCTCTCATCGCCGCGGATGAAGGTGGTGCAGTCCACGCGGTTGTCGAAGCGTCCCAGCGGCAGGTGATAGGTATTGCCGTGGGCCTTGATCGTGACGGTTCCGGATTTCTCCGAAGTCTCCAGCAGGTGGGCCATGTCGTCGCAGCCGTAATCGTTCATCATCACTTCGATCGGCACGCCGTGATGCAGGATCGAGCCGGGATCGTTCGGGTCGGTTCGGTCGTCGTTCTTGCGCCGGGATTCCTCGGGCGTGACCCAGATGTAGAGGATCGACGACTTCTCCAGCATCTCGGGGCAGAGCATGCGCAGGGAGTACTGGTACCCCCACGGGTCCTGCAAAGGCATGTCGGAGCCGTCTTTGCCGCCGCGGGCGAACTCCACCACCACGGTCTTCCCTTCCAGGCTCTCCGGCACCTCGGCGACCTTGTCGTCCAGTAGTTTCTTGGCTTCCGGGCCGAGCTCCTTGATCATCTTCGCGCGGTCATCCTCTCCCAGACCACCCCAGAAGGGGGAGGCGCCGACGGCGGTACGGCATTTGTCGAAACGCTCCATCAGCCAGGTGGCGGCACAGGCCGGGGCCGGTTTGTTGCGGGCGAGCAGATCGTGGTAGTCCTCGTTCAACAGCTCCATCAGGGTTCCCCAATCCAGGGGATCCTTCATCGACCGATCGGCGGACTCGAAGAAAACCGGCTCGAGCCCCAAGGCACTGAGCTCCTCGCTGGTGCGGCGCATCATATGCACGTAGGGATAATCGTCCAGCTGGACGGTGTGGCCGATACCGAACTGGTCTTCGCATTCCTGGGGGGAGAGGCTGGCCAGGTAGCGGCGTGCTTCAGATTTGCCCGAGGCGGGCAGGGCGCAGAGCAACAGGACATCAATGTGTTTGGGCATTTTAGACTCCTTTTTTTTGATGAGAAGGCCCCCCTTGTGCTGTTTCCACAAACAACAGCCGGGGACGGTCTTATTTTTCTATTATTTAATAGCCCATCCGGAAGTTCGAGGTCAAGGCGAAAAGGTCCGCGGGCGGGAGCGATCGGCCGATCGCCCATGCAAAGGGTCGACGCCGATGCCGAAGGGGCGCGATTTATAGCGCCCTGCCCCGGGTTCGATGAATCGAATCCTAAGTCTCCCTCGCCAGGAGCTGTTTGCGGACCATTATGTCCAGGATCGTCTCGTCCACGCGGGCCATGCCGACGTCGCTGATGCGCCCGAGGTTCTGGATGGTGCGCTCCGCTGTCTCGCCCACGAAGCCCTCGATGGCGGTGATCCCGTAGCCGTGGATCGCCATGTAGCCCGAGCGGATCGCCGAGTCGGTGGAGCTCACCACCTTCAGCGCGCACCCGCTCTTGGCCCCGTCGCAGAGCATGCCTCCCAGGTCGCTCAGCAGATTGCTCACGGCCAGGGCCATTTTTCCCGGATCCCTGCCCCCCCGCTGGTAGACGATCGCCATGGCCGCGCCCACGCCGGCCGCGATGGCGCATCCGCACACGGGCGAGAGCCCCCCGGTGAAGGACTTCACATAGGCATTGACCAGGTGGGAGAGGGCGATGCTCCGCAGGATCTTCTCCTCCGGTATCCCGAAGGCCCGGCCCACATTGTCCGGCACCAGGATCGCCACGATCCCCTGGTTGCCGCTCCCGCCGCTGCTCATGACCGGCAGGTTCATTCCGTCCATGCGGGCGTCCGTGGCACAGGCGGTGAGGATCTTGGTCGAGGAGAAGACGTCGTCGGCGAGATAGCCGCGCTCGGTGAGCTGCTGGAGGTAGTAGCCGACCTTCCGGAGCTCGATCCCTTCCCGGGCGATGAGCCGGTTCATCTCGATCCCCTCGCGGATGTATTCGAGGTCGTCCCGGTCCGCCCCATCGGCCGCGTCGATCAAGTCGACCACGGCGGCCTTGCGCAGGGCGCTTCGGTAGCCGCCCTTGCCCGGCTCCTGCCGGGCGGCACCCGGAGCCGTGCGAGCCTCTCCCGCCCGGTCCGGGCCCCGGACGGCACGGCCGTCCCGCTCGAGGCGGGCCACGTCGGTGTGCCCCCCCGCGATCACGGCCCGCGCTGAAGCCCCCGCAACCCCGACGACCGCCTCGATGTACAGGTCGTCCCGGGTGACGTCGCAATCGATCCGGACCCGTCCGGACCGCACCAGAGCCTCGGCCTCGGCCAGCTCCGCCGGCCCCACATCCCGCAGCACCTCGAGCTTGAGGTCCGGAGCCCGCACGATAGCCCCCAGGGCGGCGGCGATCAGGTTCCCCCTCGCTCCACCCGCATTGGGGATCGCCACGGCCATCCCGTTCTTGTACACCCCCAGGTCCACACTCACCCGGACCGAGTCGATCTCGCCCCGGACCTCGCTGGCCGCCAGGGCCGCGGCATAGGCCACGGCAATCGGCTCCGTACACCCCAAGGCCGGAACGACCTCACTTGCAAGGACCTCTTTGAGCAGGCTCATCTTTTTACTCCCTCTTGCTCCTCCCTCTTGGTCGTCTGCGTTTTCATATCATAAAGACGACTATTTTTCACTCGTTCCCTGGCCGTTTCGAACATTCCAGAATACAGGGTACCGTGCGTGGGTGATTCGCGGTAGGGGTTGCATCCATTCTCTCTTGGACATACTCTGGAAGAGAGTAAGAACTATCACCCAGATATCCTGTGCCCTGCCCTAAGACGGCATAGCCGTAACCAAATTAGCAAAAGGTGGCATGACAAATACGAAGTTGAGTCCTCAGTCGACAGTCAACAGTTCAGAGTTGAGAGTTACCGGCATCTTACTCTCGACTGTTAACTGTAAACTGTAAACTCACTCGGCACATTTACATTGAGCCCATATCTACGCAAGCCGCGTAGATGTCTCGATGAAAGGCTAATGGCACATCGGCTCAAGCCATGGAGGCCGCCGTGAACCTCCACAATCTCAACTACGAAGAGATCAACAAGATCGCCTCCACCCTGGAGGCGCCGGACCGGATCGAAGAGATGATTCAGTCCCTCGAGCGACTGGAGAAGAGCATCAAGATGATCCGTCGCATGCTCAAGGGAAAGAGGATCATGGTGAAGCAAAAACAGCGGGATGAGCGGCGCAAGCGGCTTCGGATCGTGAAGAAGAAATGAAAAAAAACTACTTCACGATAATCATCACATTCTTCATCTCCCTGCTGACTCCGGCCTTTTGGGCGACCCCGGCCCCTGCCGCCTCTGATGACCTCGAGATCTACCACGTCTCCGTAGGCCAGGCCGATGCGACCCTGGTGCGTGGCCCGGAGAACCCTCCCGGCTCGGGCGTGCGAAAGACCCTGCTCATCGACGCAGGAAACGACTGGAACCACGTCGACGTGTTCGCCGTCATGAGCCGGCACGGCATCACGCAGATCGACTACTCCGTCGCCACCCACTACGACTCGGACCACATCGGAGGCTTTGACGGCCTGTTCTCGCTGGCCGGCCAGCCCCAGGTCTGCCTCGACCGCGGGGGAAGCCACGCCGGAGTCCAGTGGTCGGAGTATCTCGGCTCGGTGACCGGCTGCAGGCAGACCATAGCCCTGGGCGACCTCTCGGCCCAGGGCGTGGACCTGGGCGGCGGGGTGACCGCTGTGTGTGTCTGTGTGGACGGCCTCGTGATCGGCGGCGCCTACTCGGACCCGGTCGAGGAGAACGGAAAAAGCATCGGGATCGTGATCTCCTACGGCGACTTCGGCTACCTCATTGCCGGGGATCTCACCAGCGCTGTGGAGCCCGCCCTGGGGGCGGCTCTCGTGAGCCCCGGGAACGGAGCTCCGCCCATCGATGTCTACCGGGTCAACCACCATGGGAGCGAGACGAGCTCGGATCGCGGATTTCTCGGCATGATCCTCCCCGAGGTCTCGATCTGCTCCACCGGCAACACGGAAGATAAGATGCCGAAGTGCAGCGTGTATGAACGGATCTGCTCTGTGGACAGCACCATCTACCAGACCGATGAGGGCCATCCCGAATTTCCGGCCTGCCCGGAGCCCCCCCCGGGCTGCGGGGTCCTGGTGAACGGGACCGTCATGGTCTACTCCGACGGCGCCTCGTACTGGGTGAGCAATGGGGACAACTGGGACGAATATGAATGCGCCGGCGTCACCTATGAGCCTCACACGATCTACGAGATCCAGAACCCGGATGACCCGAACCACGCCCCGGAGGGAGCGAACGTCCTCGTGGAGGACGTGATCGTCACAGGCGTCTCCGGCGGCGACATCTTCTTCGTCGAGGAGCCCGCCGGCGGCCCCTGGAGCGGCCTCCTCGTCTACGATGGAGGTCAGAGCGCGCCCGAGGCCCTGGCCCGGAGCAACAGGGTGACCGTCCAGGGCGTGGTGGTCGAGCTCGATGAAGTCACCGAGATCAGCGCCGTCGGCGTGGTCCGCACCGGCACGGGCCAGCCGGTCCCGGGGCCCGATGAGCCGAGCTCCGCCGAGCTGGCCGGCCCCGGAGAGGCGGCCGAGAGCTACGAAGGGGTCCTGGTCAGGATCACCGATCCCGTGGTGACGAGCGAAAATCCGGACGCCCCCCTCGACCACGGGGAGTTCGAGGTGGACGAGGTCTACCGGGTGGACGACCTCTTCTTCGAGCACAACCCGGAGCTCATGGAAGGCTTCACATCTTTGACCGGGATACAGCACTACAGCTTCGGAAATTACAAGCTCGAGCCCCGCGACTGTAGCGACTACGTCCCGGACGTGTGCGGGGCCGAGCTCCACACCCTCTACGAGATCCAGGACGAGTCCCTCCCCGGCCACCCGGACCTCGGGACTCGGGTGAGGGTGGAGGATGTAATCGTGACCGGGGTGGATTTCCTGAGCAGCTCCTCCCGGTACTTCGTCGAGGAGCCCGCGGGCGGGCCGTGGAGCGGCCTGATGATCTACGACGAGAAGAACATCACGCCCCACGACCTCACACGGGGTGACCAACTCAGCCTCATCGGCGTCACGGCGGACTACTTCGGGATGACCGAGATCAAGATCGACTCGGTGACCCGGACGGCCTCGGGCCAGCCCGTGCCCGGGCCGGACGGGGTGAGCTCGGCCGACATCTGCGACGGAGGGGCCCTGGCAGAGAGCTACGAGGGGGTCCTGGTCAGGGTGCTCGATGCCGTCGTGACCGACACGGCCCCCAAAGGCAAAAGAGGCGATGGCATCTTCGAGGTGGACGAATGCCTCCTCATCGGGGATCAGATGGTTGAATACCACTCTTTCACGGGTGAGGTCTTCTCCTCGATCACCGGGATCCACTCCTTCACCTACGGTCATTTCAAGCTGGAGCCTCGCGACATATCGGACCTCGCTTCGACCTGTCCCGATGATGACGGCGACGGGTACGCCGACCAGGAGTGCGGCGGCCCGGACTGCTGTGACGACGGAGACGAGCCGGCCTGCGGGGGCGTAGGGCCTGGGGGCATCCATCCCGGCGCTGCCGAGAACATCGGGGTGGGCAACTGCACCGATGGAGCGGATAATGACTGCGACGGCCTCGCCGACGGAGACGATCCGGGCTGCGCTCCCTCAATGACCGGCGTGCTGATCAGCGAGCTCTACTATGACCACACCTCCGCGGACGAGGGGTACGAGTATGTGGAGCTTTACAGCACCGGGACCGAGACGATCAGTCTCGAAGGGTGGGAGCTCCAGTGGGGCGGTAAGGACTTCAACTATGGGAAATACCCTTTTCCGGCAGGTTACTCGATCGGGCCGAGCGAATACTTCCTTGTCGGAGGGAAGGATGTGACCTCGGCATTCTGCGTTGCGCCCGACCTGGAGGTCGACTTCGATCCGGCCATCCAGGACGGCGGGAGCAAAACCGACGGAGTTCGCCTGGTCAATCTGGTCGGAATCGTGAACGACACGCTGCTCTACGACACGCCCAACACGAACGACCTCTCATGCGACAGGGCCGATCCCTGCCCGGATGCGTACTGTGCGCCCGACGTGCCGGGAGGCCGTGCTCTATCTCGAAATGCCGCCCACACCGACACGGACGATTGCTCGACGGACTTCAGTGAATCGGACCCTGTGCCGCAAAACAGCAGCGGTATGACCAGCGACGGCGACGGGGACGGATACTCCCCGGAGTTGTGCGGTGGAACCGACTGCGATGACGGCGATCCTCACGTTAATCCCGGCCGGCCCGAAGCGCCCGGAAACGGCAGGGACGACGACTGCGATGGCCTCACGGACGAGGTCCTCTTCGGCGACCTCGGCCCCTTCGGCGCCGGAGACGGCCGCTGGACGGCCGCCGATTTCAACCTGTCCGTCGAATGCATCACCTCGTCCCTCGACTTCACCGTGGAGGAGACGGTTCTGCTCGATATGGCCCCCCTGATCGAGATCTGCCCGGGGGCGGGTATGCCGATCCGGGCCGTGCCGGGGCCGGACGGCCGGCTCGATGCATCCGACCTGACAGTATTCCACCAGGCCGCGGCGGGCTACATCGAGCTCGTCCCGGTGTGTCCATGAGCAAAAGGAATATAAAGCACTTTTCTCATCATCAAAAAGAATTCACCACAGAGGACACAGAGGTCACAGAGAAAGGAAGAACTTGAAAGCATTCATTCTTTCTCTGTGACGTCTGTGTCCTCTGTGGTTGAAAAACCTTTTTTCATAAGCTACACGGATTTCTTTTCTCTACGTCTCAACGTTTAAATCCTTAAACGAAACAAGTCGGAAGGGAGATGATGAAAACAAAATCCAAAACGATCCCGATCTTTCTCGCCTTTGTTCTCCTGGCCGCTGGCGCTCTTGCGCCCGCCATGGCCCTGGAGAGGCGGCCGAGGCGGGTCCCCTCCAAACCGGCGCGAACCGTGGTCACCGAGCATGTGCGGCACGACCTCCTGGTGGTCAAATTCCGGGAGGGATCCGGAGTGAGCCTTCGGGGAGGCCGGTGGACCACCCTCGATGGCCGCCCGGTGGAGGCCCTGAAATGGATACCGATGAGAAAGGATATCCGATCGATGGAGAGGATGTTTCCCTTCAGTGAACACGTCCTCAGGGACCTCCGGACCCGGGCCCTGTCCCGGAGCGACGAGGACCTGGCCGACCTGAACCTCTATCACATGGTGAAGCTCCGGCCGGGAGGCGACCCGGCCGGGCTGGCCGACCGCCTCAACGCACTCGACATCATTGAGATCGCCTACCCTCAACCGATCGACTATGAGGCCTCGGCGCGCACGGACCGGGGGCCCGGCGACTACACCTCCAAGCAGGGCTACCTCCGGGATGCATCCCAGGGCGGGATCGACGCCGATTACGCATGGACAGTGCCCGGCGGGGACGGGACCGGGGTGAAAATCCTCGACGTGGAGTCGAGCTGGGACCTGCACCACAACGATCTGCCCGCCCCCTTCTACGTGGGCGGATTCGCAAATCCCCTCGCGAGCCACGGGACCGCGGTCCTCGGTGTGATCGCCGCGCTGGACAACGGCTACGGCGTGACCGGCATCGCCCACGGGGCCGAGATCGGCATCCTCAGCCTCGTCAACCACACCGTGGCCCAGGCCGTGATCCAGGCAATTTTCGCCCTGGATGCCGGGGACATCGTGCTCATCGAGGTCCACCGGCCGGGGCCGAGGAGCGGGGAGATCTGCGAGTGCAACTGCGACCAGTTCGAGTTCATCGCCGTGGAGTACTGGCAGGCGACCTATGACGCCATCAAGGCCGCCACCGCGGCGGGCCTCATCGTGGTCGAGGCGGCGGGCAACGGCTCGATGAACCTGGACAATCCCGCTTACGGGGGGGCCTTCAATCGGGCGGTGCGTGACTCCGGCGCCATCCTGGCCGCAGCCGGGGACCCCGCCGATCACAGCCCGCCGTGCTGGACCAATTACGGGAGGCGCATCGACCTGCACGGGTGGGGGTCGGGCGTGGCGACCACGGGCTACGGCAATCTCTACCCCGACGATCCTCCGGACTGTTGGGGGACCTTCCTGGACTGCTTCGACTGCATCCACTGCGACATCTGGCAGATCAATGACTTCTACACGGGCTCCTTCGGCGGGACGTCGAGCGCCTCGCCCATCGTAGTGGGGGCCGCCGCGTCCATTCAGGGGATCGCCAGGGCGGCGGGCCACACCCTATACCCGGAACAGGCGATCCGGATTCTCACCAGGACCGGAACGCCCCAGGGTGAGCCGCAGGAGAAGCACATCGGCCCCCTGCCGGACCTGAGGGCCGCCATCGAGCTCGACACGGATAGAGACGGGATCGCCGATGTCACCGACACCTGCCCTGAGATCTCCGACCCGGACCAGGTCGACTCGGATGGGGATCATGTGGGGGACCTGTGCGACAGCTGCCCGGACGTCGGCAACCCGGGGCAGAGCGACCTGGACGGCGACGGCGAGGGGGACTCCTGCGACCCGGACGCGGATGGAGACGGAACCTGGGCCGCCTGCGGGGACTGCGATGATCTCGATCCGTGCACCTACCCCGGGGCGCCCGAGATCGTCGGCGACGGAAAGGACAACAACTGCAACGTCCTGCTTCTGTGTGGAGCATCCCGCGCGGGCAAATTTCAGACACAGGGCTCGGTCGGCCGGATGCTCGCTCTCTGGATGGTCGGTCCCTTGGTGATCCTTCTCGTCTGCTTGGCCTTGACCCGAAAAGTACAGTGACGGTTCGCACCCACAAAAAGGGGGCGCCGGCCTTGGCCGGCGCCCCATGATTTCTCTAGAAGGCGGTTAAGTTATGGTGAGATTCCTACTAGGGCGCTTTGAAAGCCCAGAGTAAAGAGGCCTGATCAGCATCGGGTGCGACCTTTTCGAGGATGAGCACTTCACCGTCATGGGTCCCAATGCCGACGAGTCCATCATTGTTGCTGCCGGGCAGATCAAGAACGATCTCCTGCGCACCACCCGCACGGTTCTCGAACTCCCACGTACCCCAGTCTTCGTTTTCAATTAGTCCGATGTTGTCTGACATGTAGACTGAATCGGCATCGAAGATGAGCTGCCCATGGCTCGTCACAAAGGTAGCCTCTTCAGGATTCGCGTCCATCTTCACGAAGTTGTAAATCCCTAAAACTTTGGACGTCTCTGAGACGGTATCTCTCATGAAGTACTGGACTCCAATCCCGTCCGCAGCTGATTCGTCGACGATCACCATGAATTTGTGCACCGAATCGTACAGCCCTTCCAGAACTCCCGTACCCGCGGATACGATGATTTTTCCGCTGTCCGCGCTGTAGCTTCCGGCTCCTTCCGCTGCCATCTCATTTATTTTGCTGATCTCATTCGATTGAAAAAGGGCAGGCCTGGTATCAGCCATTCCGGGCGCACGGTCAGGCCGGTCTGTATACCAGAGTCCCGTGGCGTCAAAGAAGTAGGTATCCGTCCCAAAAGAGAGTTCAGAATCCCCGTCGTTGTCCACATCACCGTAGGTGAAGTAGACGGAATGATACCTTCCCGCCGGGCTCTCGGTCCCTTCGAGGCCATTTTTCATACCAAATGTGATCGCCTCAAAATCTCCGATCACATTGAAGGCTGTCTTCAGGGCGATGAGCTCCCCGTTACGGGTCGTAATACCGATATCCTCCTTGACCGCCTCTTCCGTGCTCAAGCTGAGACGACCTCTGTCAACGAGGTACATCACGGGATCGGCTTTGATCCCACCGGCAGTCACGACATCACATATCGATTCCCCATCGAATCCGATGAGGGCCGGCTGCATCACGATCTCATCGAGAAGCTCTGGCCGGACAACGCCCAGGGAGCGATAATCTCCCTGCATTATTGCGTTCTCGCTGCACCCCATTGCAAGGGCAAACAAAACAACGACTCCAATTACTCCTACTGTCTTCTTCATGTCTTCCCCCTTTCCTGTTTACGGAAAAATCCTCTGAGACTCCCGGAAAAACCGCGCTCCACCTAAACGGTTTCCGGTTACCACCTGTTGCCTGTGGTAGTTAGCAAACCATATGCCAACAAAGTCGATCCCGACCTTAAATTATGAAACGCACCCCTTTGGCCCTGAAATACCTTGACCTTCCGGGCAAAGAGAAAATCCGTCTCCTTGTGAGAGACCAGGGAATCAAGCAAATGTGATCCGGTCTTCCTTTGAAAAAAATGCAGGGAGCAACAAAAAATTGTTCCTGGCTCAACCTGACGACTGCAGCCGGGAACGTGCCGTGATACGCAAAAACCCATAAAAAACAATGAGTTGAATCGGCTTTGGCCTGCTGGTGCAGCTGAAAATCGCGTGGAGGACCAGAATCGAGAAACAGGCGGTATGGAAATGTTTTCAAACCACAGCTGGTGGATGCTCTATTCATCGAGTTCAAGTGAAAACGAGCGCGTAGGGGTGGGTCGATCGGGCTGAATCGGTATGATTAAGAAATACCTAAAGAATGGTTGCTGATACCTCTTCGACCAGTACTCGGACCGCCTCCAAAAGCTCGGGCCCTGTCCCGGGCCCAAGAGACATGGAGCGTTCATAGCGGTATAGAGGATCGGAGAAAGAGGTCTCCGGCAGGATGTAGCCGAGCTCGTCGCAGCCCAGGCATACGACCAGTGGGAAAGGGGCGGCCAGGGTGCGTTTGATCTCGAAGCCGAGCGCAGGGAGTACCTCCCCCGGGCAGGTGGCGATCCTCACCTCCCCGAGGTCGAGCAGGTTCACCTCCGACGTCACCGTCCATTGGCGCCGGTCCATGGCCTCGGCCGGGATGATGCGCAGGCGGGCCACGAGCCTGAACTTCCAGTTGTCTACGGGGAGGCGGATCTCACGGTGCGCGAAGCGTATCCGCTCCACTTCGACCGGGCGCGCCCCTTCCTCCAGACCCCGTATGATGACCCCGGCCAGCCCCTTGGCCAGGACCTCGTTGAAGGCCTCCCCCACGTCAGGATCGAAGGACCCATCGTCGAGGGCCGGGGCCCCCGTGATCATACCGCCGAGGGCGTTTTGGAAGAAGAGGGAGACACCTCCGAAACGGGCCTCCAGGCGGGCGTGCAATGGGGTGAGAAACTCGGCGCTGATGAGCCGGTTGCCGTGGCCGAGCATCTCCGGGTGGCACGGATAGTTCGAGACCATGGCGATCGTCCTTCCACGGAGATCCACGAACTCGAGGATCTGGACCTCGTCATCCTTGAGCCCGGCCTCCCGGACATTGCAGTTGAGCCCCTCGGCCGGCGCGGTCGCCCCGGCGGCACGCAGCCGGGCCGGCACGGCGGCCTCTTTCGCCATGAGGATCGAGCGGGCCGCCTGATCCATCATGTACTCCATGTACTCCGGATCGAGCCCGCTCCGCAGGGGCACCTCAAAGATCATGGGGCCCCAGTAGCCGATCGTGTCGGGGCTGTCGTGGGTGTGGGTGGAGCAGATAAGGATGTGATCGGGCGAGATACCCGGCACTCGCGAGCGGATCCGGTCGACGAAGTGCTTCATCAGCCCCACCAGATCCAGGCTGACCAGGGCGAACTCCTCATGACCGTCGGAGATGTAAAGGGCCCGGCTCATCAGGGGGTCCTTCACGGCGTGGGCCTTCCGGTTCACCGCGTGCCCGCCCATCCGTATCCCCATCTTTTTCGGCGTGATATCGGCCCTGGCGGCCCCTGCCATCAACGTGCCCATGAATGGGATGATGCCAGACAATGAGGAGAGTTGACAAGGATGCTCGATTTCGGCCCTGGCCTGCCCTCTCGAGGGCCCATCCCTTCGTCTCGCGTGATCCCCCTTGACTGGTCTAACCCGGATTATTCATGATACTTCTACTGTTCGATATTCCTTGTTCGATATTCGATATTCTCTTTTTTGGTTAAGGCTCTACCCCATCAGGAGAGGAACAGATGAGAGAGATGATAGACACCCCGGGCCGTCTCGTCGACGGCGGCCGCGTCCACTTCGGCATTTTCAGAACACCCTTCAGGGAGGTCAACCTACTGGATGCCGACATTGCCGGCCCGAGCGGCCTTCCCCCAAAAGCACTCAGAAACTTCCGGCTCAAGGAGTGGCAGCATTTTGGGATCATCTCAAAGAACCACTTCTTCGGATTGGCCGTGGTGAACGCCAAGATGATGGGTGTCTCATGGCTCTACATGTTCGACCGCGGCACGGGTGAGCTGATCGAGCATAAGCGGAACGCCGGGACCGGGAGCGTCACCCTCGCCCGCGAGCTCTGGAACGACCGGTGCAGCTTCCGGACCAAGGGCTACTCCATCGAAATACGCAATCAGCTGCAGGAGGGAAGGCACGACATCGACGTGGCGATCGATGAGGCCAAGGGGCGGCCGGCCGTGAAAGCCGAGCTGTCCATCCGCGAGGACCTCTCCGAGGTCCAGCCCCTGGTGGCGGTGCTCCGGCTGAAGCCGAACCGCCCCCTGTACACCCACAAGGTCCCGTGCCCGATCGAGGGGCGCGTGCGCTTCGGCGAGACCGAGGTGGACCTGGACCCCGCGACCGACTACGCCCTCCTCGACATCCACAAATCATTCTACCCGTATCGCACCCACTGGAAGTGGGCGACCTTTGCGGGCCGGGACGAGCAGGGGGACCTCATCGGCGCCAACCTCACCCACAACATCATCACCGACGATCGGGACAACAACGAGAACGCCATCTGGGCCGGGAACTCCCTCTCCCTGCTCCAGGAGGCCCGCTTCACGATCCCGGGCCGCACTACCGATCCCTGGACCATCCGGACCGCGGACGGACGGGTGGACCTCACATTCACTCCGCAGGGCGAGCGGAGCGAGGTCATCAACCTCGGTCTCTTCGTCTCCGCCTACCACCAGCCATTCGGCCTATTCCAGGGAACCATGGTCGACGATCGCGGCGACACACGGAACATCAATGGGATCTTCGGGATCACCGAGGACCACCGCGTGACGTGGTAGATGACTATCTTCAGGGGTTGCAAAGAATGATCATGACAGGTCCGTTAAAAATTTCCTCTGAGGAACCCAAGAACCCAGGAATAAACATAAGGAAGGTGAAGAAGAATCTTTGAATAAAGATATTCAATTGAGAATTTGATAGTCTCTAAAACCATTCAGATTCTATTCATGGGTTCCTGGGTTCCTCAGAGGTTTCTTCTCATTATGTTGTTTCTGAATCGGAGGACTTCATGAGAGACAGCGATCGATCCGGCCCCGGGCGGGGCTTGACGCGCCGTGAGTTCTTCAAGGCGGCCGGGATCGCGCTGCCCGCCCTGACGGGCTCGGGGTGTGCGTTCTTGTCCGGATGCCACACGGGAGGCGTGGCGCTTGCGCCGTCGGGAGGCGAGGCGCGCCGGGTCATGATGGCAGGCGTGGCCGCCGGGGCCGACGACGAGACGATCGAGCAGGCGATCCGCGATGTCCTCGAGACGACCACGGACTTCAGCTGGCTCAGCCGGGGGGACTCGGTGTTCCTCAAGGTCTCGTCCAACACCGAGCGACTCTACCCGGCCTCCACCCTGCCTCTGGCCGTGACCGTGATGGCCCGGGTGCTCCGGGAAAAGGGGGCCGGCCGGGTCCTCGCCGGGGACAAGGCCGGCGCAGCGACCGTCCATGTGGGCCCGGACTTCCAGCATGGGAGTACGCGTAAGGCCATGACGAACAATTGCCTCCACGCGGCCATCGAGGCGGGTGGGGCCGAGCCGTACTACTACGAGGAGGACGGCTACGACTCGTACTTCGAGGCCGAGCCTCCCGGGGTGAGCCACTGGCGCGGGGGGCTCATGCTCCCGGGGGTGATCCGCGAGGTCGACCACATCGTGCTGTTGCCGAGGCTCTCCACGCACGCCATATCCGGCGTCACCTTCGCGCTCAAGATCGGCGTGGGCTGGCTCCGGGACGACACCCGGCTGGAGATGCACCGCGACGCGGCGTCCCTGTTCGAGAAGATCGCTGAGATCGCCGCCGCCCCGGCGATCCGCGAAAAGCTTCGGCTCTGCCTCACGGCTGGCACGGCCGCACTCACCACCTTCGGGCCCGACTACGGCTACCGGGCCGAACCCCCGGTGGGCCTTGTCTTCGCCTCGGACTGCCCTGTGGCGCATGACGCCCTCGCAACGGCCATGCTCCAGCACCTTCGGGAGAACCATACGCCGTCGGCGGCCTTCCTGCTCGACTTTTACCCGGGCCTGGCCCACCTCTCCAATCAGGTGGTCGTCACCTTCGGGTGGGGCCTCGGCGAGGGAATCAAGACAGAGCAGCTCCCAACGCCCCCGGTCGAGAGCCCCTGGTCGAATCCCACGATCGCCCTGGGGGCCCATCTGTTCGGTACCGATCCCGGCAGGATCGAGATCGTCAACCTGGAGGGGAGCGTGCCGGTCGAGTTGGCCCGGGACCTGCGAGAGCGAAGCCGCTATCCAGGGGTCTGATTTCTTATAGGGCGGCCCATGGCCGCCGTTTGGGGGGTCATCCGGCTTGTATGGCGGGCACGGCCCGCCCTATTTTCCTCTGTAAAAGGTGTTCGATGCCACAAAAAAAGGTGAAGGATAATATAGCGACTCCTGTCTCCATCACGGCATGCCAGGATTACGCCATCGGCACGGTCGGGCCCGCGGTGGAGCGTCTCTTCTCCTCCCACGAGGGCTTCTCCCGGTTCGTGAAGCCGGGTGAGCGAGTCCTGCTCAAGGTCAACCTCCTGGCACCCGCCCGTCCTGACCGGCACCTCACCACGCACCCGGCCGTGGTCGCGGCTCTGGCCCGGCTCGTGCGCGACGCGGGAGCGACCGCGGTCATCGGCGACAGCATGGGCGCACCCTTCCGCTCGAGCATGATGCGCACCGCGTACTGGCGCTCCGGCCTCGCAGAGGTCGCCCGCGAGACAGGGGCCGAGCTGAACCAGGACTTCTCGACCATGCGCCTCTCCAACCCGGGCGGCTCTCTCGTACGCGCCTTCGACCTGTGCCGCATGATGGACGGGGTCGACCGGATCATAGCCGTGCCGAAGGTGAAGACCCACCAGCTCGTCACCCTCACCTGCGCCTCGAAGATCCTCTTCGGCCTGGTGCCGGGGATGCTCAAGACGAGCTATCACCAGAAGCTCCCCGACGTGGATCAATTCGGCCGGATGCTGGTCGACCTGACAGAGTTCACCCGCGGCCACCGACCCACCCTCTTCCTCGCCGACGGTGTGGTCGGCATGGAGGGTGAGGGGCCGAGCCACGGTACTCCACGGCCCTTGGGGGCCCTTCTTCTGTCCGAGGACCCGTACCGGCTGGACTTCGAGGTCTGCCGCCTCATCGGCCTCGATCCGAGGGCCGTACCGATGCTGCGGACGGCCCGGCGGAGCGGCCTCTCCGCCGGGGATCCCGCAGAGGCCCTCATCGCCGGAGAAGCGCCCACGCCGTGCGATCCTCCTTTCACTCTTCCCATGGGGAGCGATCTTCAGACGAGGATGCCCCGCATCCTCAGTCACTTCTTCCGCAATCAGCTCCAGCCGCGCCCCGAAAGGTCGGACCGGTGCGTGCTCTGCGAGACCTGCATAGAGAGCTGCCCGGTCAAGGCCATCCGTAGGAAGGGGGAGGACCTTGTCTTCGACTACGGGAAGTGCATACGATGTTACTGCTGTGACGAGCTCTGCCCCCACGGCGGCATCGTGCTGGAGCAGACCCGGCTCGCCCGGATTCTGGCGCGAGGGGGGTAGGCTTGAATGATAACCACATAGGTTTTAATCACGAAGAGCACGAAGAATGCACGAAGGCCACGAAGAAATAATTCATAACTTAACTCCATTGGAAGTCCAATTTATTCCGGCAAAGAGTTTTAATGCAAAGTCGCAGAGAGGGAAAACCGTAGAGCGTGTAAAAAAGATATTTTCAACCACAGAGGACACAGAGGTCACAGAGAAAGGAAAAGTTTGATCACATTCATTCTTTCTCTGTGACCTCTGTGTCCTCTGTGGTGAATTTATATAACGTAACGTTTGAAATGTCAGAGTGAAAAAGTCCGTTCGAAGGGAACCCTTTTCATTCTTCGTGCTCTTCGTGTTAAACTAACCCTTTCGGAATTTGCAATAATCCATCTTTCTTAAAGAAGTCACAGCAAAAGGAGCAGGACATGGCAACTAAGAGCGGCGGTCGTCTGGTCGCCGAGGCGCTCGCGCGCCAAGGCGCAACTCATCTTTTCACCTTGAGCGGCGGACACATCGGCCCGATCTACGAGGCGGCAGAGGAGGCCGGCGTGCGGCTCGTCGACACGCGGCACGAGCAGGCCGCCGTGTTCATGGCCGAGGCATGGGCCCGGCTTCACCGGCGGCCCGCAGCGGCCCTGGCGACAGCGGGTCCGGGCTTCACGAACACGCTCACGGCCGTGGCCAACGCCCGCGTGGCCGAGGTGCCCCTGGTCGTCATGGCCGGGAGCGTGGCCACCACCATGGCGGGTCGACTCGACCTCCAGGACCTCGTGCAGAAGCCGGTGGCCGAGCCGATCGTCAAGTGGGCCGGAACGGCCGCCCGGGCGGACCGGATCCCCGAGCTCGTGGATCGTGCCTTCCGCGAGGCCGTCTCGGGCACGCCCGGTCCGGTCTACCTCGAGCTCCCCGTGGACGTGCTGGGCCAAGAGGTCGAGGCCGAGGATGAGCCCGCGGCCGCAACCGACCTCGCCGTCCGCACTCCGGGCAACCCGGAGCAGGTCGAGAAGGCCCTGGAGCTGCTCGCAGGGGCCGAAAGGCCGGTGGCGATCTGCGGAAACGCGGCCTGGTTCTCCGGGGCCGATGCCACGGTCGCCCGTTTTGCCGAAGAGGCGGGCGTGCCCATCTTCACCTCCGGCATGGCGGCCGGCATCGTGGCCGAAGATCACCCGTACGGCTTCGGGCCGGCCGTGGCCATCCGCCCCGGGGCGTCGGCCGAGGCCATGGCCCGGGCCGACGTGATGCTCCTTCTCGGCACCCGCATGGACCTCTACCTCCTCTTCGGCGGCGTCTTCGACTCCCGTGTCAAGATTATCCACGTCCATCCCGACGGGGCCGAGATCGGCCGCAACCGACCAGCCCAGGTCGGCATCGTGGGCGATGTGGGCCTCGTGCTCGAACAAATGATAGAGATAGGCGGCGGCCGTCTCGACGCAGAACGGACCCGGCCCTGGGTCGAGGACTGCAGGAGGCTTCACGAGCAGGGTCGCGAGATGTTCGGCCAGATGTTCCCTGTGGATCAGACGCCGATCCACCCGGTGCGCCTCTGCCAGGAAGTGGACCGGTTCCTTGGGCCCGATGGGATCGCGGCCGTGGACGGCGGGGATACTCAGGTCTGGATGGGCATGACGCGAACCCATCACAGGAGCTGCGCCTATCTCGAGTCCGGCCTGTTCGGCTGCCTCGGCGTGGGCCTCCCCTTTGCGCTCTCGGCCAAGCTCGCCAACCCGGATGCCCGGGTCTGCCTCGTTACCGGGGACGGCTCCCTCGGCTTCAACTTCATGGAGTTCCAGACGGCCCTGCGCCTCGGCCTTCCGGTCGTCGTGGTCGTGAGCAACGACCTCGGGTGGGGCATGATCCGGCACAGCCAGGAGATCCGGTACGGGGACCGTGCGGGGTGGGCGGCCGAGCTCGGGGATGTGCCGTATTACAAGCTCGTCCAGGCCCTGGGCGGATACGGAGAGAGGGTCGAGAAGCCGGAGGATATCGCCCCGGCCCTGGAGCGGGCCTTCGAGGCAGGGACCGTGGCCTGCGTGGACGTGCTCACCGACCCGGCCGTGATCAGCCCGGGCAGCTACGCCCTGGCCAACATTTCAGGAGAGTAGGGTTGCTGCTCGCTTCGCCCTTTATTCGGGTTCGATGAATCGAACCCCTACGGCCAACCGTCACCGAATATGTAGGGGCGCGATTCATCCCCCTCGTTCCCAGGCTCTGATAATCATATAAAAGGCACCTCCAAAAGCATTGCC
>CAZFWM010000104.1:0-20766 GCA_964522545.1 uncultured Thermodesulfobacteriota bacterium | reverse complement strand
GGATGACCCGGACCCGACCTACACTTTTGATCCGGAGCCGCCCCTCGGGTACAGTGAGTGGAGCCCCTACCAGCTGAACTTTACGGTCACCGACGGCCGGTTCACCATCTCTCCGGTCGTGATGTTCACGGTGGAACCGATCCACCCGCCCGAGGTCGTCTGGATCAAGGCGGGCGGCACCCCGATCTCGGAGCCGTACGAGACGAGCGTGAAGGAGGAGGAGCTCCTCGAGATTCAGATCAGAGCGTCCGATGCCGACGGTGACGAGCTCTTCTACAGCGCCTTTGTCAACGGGGAGCCGGTGCCGGCGCCGGGTAAGACGGATGACCCGGACCCGACCTACACCTTTGATCCGGAGACGCAAACATTCCGCTGGGAGCCGCCCCTCGGGTACAGTGAGTGGAGCCCCTACCAGCTGAACTTCGAGGTCACCGACGGGCGCTTCACCATCTACCCCATCGTGATGTTCGCGGTGGAGCCGATCCATCCGCCCGAAATCGACTGGATCAAGGCGAACGGGATCCTCTTGTCGGAGCCGTACGGGGCGACCGTGGTGGAGGAGGAGCTCATCGAGGTGCAGATCCGGGCCATCGATGCCGACGGCGACGAGCTCACCTACAGGGCGGAGTTCAACGGCCAGGAGGTGCCGGCGCCGTGGGATGTGCCCGACCCGAACGAGACCTTTACCTTCAATCCATCCACCCGAAAATTCCGCTGGACCCCGCCGCTGGGGTACAGCCTGTGGAGCCCCCATCTGTTGTATCTCGTGGTCACGGACGGGCGCTTCACGATCAGCCCCCTTGTGGAGATCAATGTAGAGCCGGGTTTCGAAGAGAGCTCGATCCACCAGATACAGAACCCGTCACACCCGGATTTCATCCCCGAGGGTATCGTGGTCTTTGTTCCGGGCGTCATCGTCACGGCGGTTACCCACCCGGGCCACTTTTTCGTAGGGGAACCAGGCTCCGGACCCTGGAGCGGGATCATGATCTATGACCCCGATCAGTACGCTCCCGGCGACATCGCCGAGGGAGACGAAGTCATGGTGGCGGGAATCACGCAAGAGGATTCCGGCATGACCCGGATCCAGGCGGGCGGCGTTTTTCGCACCGCCACAGGCCGGCCGGTGCCCGGCCCCGAAGTGGTGGCCCCCTGCGACATCGCAACGGGAGGCCCCCTGGCAGAGGAATACGAGGGGGGCCTGGTACGGGTGGAGGATGTCGAGGTGACCGGTGAGAATCCGGATGCACCCGGCGACCTCGGGGAGTACGAGGTGGCCGGCTGCCTGAGGGTGGACGACCTGATGATGGACGACTATGAGCCCAGAGAGGGAGACTCTCTGGATTCGATCACCGGCGTTCTTTATTACTCGGCGGGGAACTTCAAAATAGCTCCGCGTCGCGTGGACGACCTCGTCTTCGCCGAGTGCTGGGACGGCGACACGGACAGCTGGGATGATTATGTCTGCGGAGGGGGCGACTGCGACGATGCCGACCCGGACGTGAACCCGGGCGCCGGAGAGATCTGCCACAACGGGATCGACGACGACTGCGACGGTTTCACGGATGAGCACTACGGCGACCTGGGCCCACTCGGCGAGGGGGACTGCATGTTGGCCGCAGCCGACCTGAACCTTGCGATCGACGGCATCCGCTCGGCCATCGACCTGACCGGCGAGGAGGCCGGATTGATCGACGTGGCCCCGGTGCAGATCTGCGAGGGGGCGGCGCTCCCGATCACGGCCGCTCCGAATCCGGACGGACGGCTCGATGTTTCCGATTTGACGGTCCTCATGCAGGCGGCCTCGGGCTATCTCGAAATCGTTCCGTATTGCCCATGAACGGAAAAAATCCGTTATTCATATTTATTTCGTTTAAGGAAATTCAACCACAGAGGACACAGAGGACACAGAGGTCACAGAGAGAGAATCAATGGAATCAAACTCCTTCTTTCTCTGTGACCTCTGTGTCCTCTGTGGTTGAATTTCTATAATGAAAAGTATGAATTGTCAGAGATTAAAAATCCGCCCGAAGTGCGATAAGTTCAAAAACAATTACCCATGCGCACACTACTGATCGACATCAATCCCTTCATGCCCCCGGTGACGCCGATCTCGCTCGGCAACCTGGGCGCCGTGCTGAAAACAGCGGGTCACCGGACCGAGGTCATAAGCCTCGGCTCCAACAGTCGCTTCAGCCCGCAGGGGCTGGCCGATACCCTCGAGGCATACGAGCCGAGACTGGTCGGTTTCGGGACCTACCAGAGAAACATTCCCCACGTGAGGGCCATGGCGCGCCTGGTCAAGGAGGTGCTGCCCGAATCGAGAGTCGTCCTCGGCGGGCCCCAGGCGACCTTCATGCCCGATGCAGCGCTCTCTGCCATGCCGGAGATCGATTATCTGAGCCGCGCAGAAGGGGAGCTGGTCATCCAGGCGATCGCCGAGGCCGTCGAGGGGGGCGACCAAGACCGGCCGATCCCGGGCGCGACCCTGCGGACGGCCGACGGCGAGTGCCTCACCGGGCCCGCCCCCGAGGCGCCGGCGGATCTCGACTGTTACCCCTCTCCATGGCTCACCGACGTCCTCGATCCCGCCTCGATGGAGGAGTCGATCATGCTGACCTCCCGGGGCTGTCCCAACAGCTGCCGCTTCTGCTACACCCCCGCCGCCTTCGGCCGGGTGACCCGCAGCCAGTCGGTCGAGCGGGTCCTCGAAGATATCGCCCTTGTATCGAAAAAGGGGAGCAGGCGGCTCTGGTTTGCCGATCCCAACTTCTCTTTCAGCGAGGATCGGGTGGTCGGGATTCTGGAGGGGATCCTCCGCCGCGCCCTCGATGTGAGCCTGTGGATCGAGACCCGGGCGGACATGCTCACCCCGGGGCTCATCGATCTCATGAAGCGGGCCGGGGTCGGCTCCATCGCCCTGGGCCTAGAGAGCGCCTCGCCCAACGTCTATCCGTCGCTGAACAAGGGGATCGAGCCGGAGCGGATCGGACAGGCCGCGCGCGCCGCCCTGGCCGCGGGCCTCGACGTGGAGTTCTTCAGCCAGTACGCCTTGCCCAGCGAGACGATGGCCGACGCACTCCAGACCCTGCGATTCGTGAAGGAATGCGGGGTGAAGATACAGGGAAACAGCAACGCCCAGCAGATGCAGCTCTACTTCGGGGCCGAGCTCTACTCCTCTTATCGGGAGCACGGCATCCGGCCCATCAGAGAGAACCTGCCGCCCTATCTTGCAATCGGCGCCGCCTTCGAGACCGAGTGGATGACGCAAGAGGAGATCAAGCAGGTGAAGGCGGCCTGGCGGGCCGAGTCCCTGGACGGCGGCAAGCGGGTTGTATCATGAATCCGGGTCAATCCACCGGCTTTGCCGATGGATTGACCCGGATTCATTCATTTTCCCTCTCCCCCGCAAGCGGAGGAGAGGGAAAGAGCCTTTCATAGAGGCATCTACGCGGATTGTGTAAGAAAAGGGAAAAAGGGAAAGAGATGAATTGTAAAAAAGGTCTGCTTTCATATGATCGTTGATTGGAAACACCCCTTTGGCCGGCCCCCGGAAGCGGCCTATGTTATCCTCGACTCCAATGCGGGGGACGGGGAGAGGGCGGACCTCTTCCGGTGGGTGGAGGCCCTTCTGCCCAGGTTGAACTGGCGGGCCCACATCTACGTCATCGGCGACGGCCGGGCCGACGGGGCCTGGGCCGCAGAGACGCTGATTCAGAGGGCCTGCGCCTTTCTGGAGGAGCGGGGCTTTGCGACCCTCTATGTGCATCCCTTCGTGAAGCTGCGCCGCTCCGATGCGGGCGAGAGGGCCGCGTGGGAGCGGCTCGTCGCCCCGGCTCGGCTCTATCAGAGCAGGGCCTACGAGCTCCAGGGCGAGGCGCGGCTTCACATTCCGCCGATCATCGAACCGGCCCCGGACGTGTCGGCCGAGGAGGCGCTGAAGGCCGCCGAATTCTTTAATGCCCGGCTGGCCACGCCGAGCTTCTATCTCCCGGGCGGGCCCCTGGAGGGACTTGCCGACCGGGCGGACCGCGGGGAAGCGAGGTTTTTCCTGGACCCGGACAGAAAGGGCCTGGTCGCCCAGCTCCGGATGAGCCACATCCTCGAGACGGTCCTCGAGCGGGTGGAGGAAGAGGAAGATGAGAACCTCCCACTCCCCTGCACTCCCCACCTTGTGATCGACGAGAAGGGGGGAGCGGTCTTCTCCTGCTTCAGACAGTGGGAGGCGGGAGAGCCCGGGATCCGGCTCGTCCGAGCCGAGACCAAGGAATTCGCCGTGCCCGGCCCACCCGATGAATCGCGCTGCCCCGAGTGCATAGGCCGGGCCGTGCTCTCCATGAGAGACAACCTCTCGGCGAACAACAGGGAAACAGAGGGCCGGCAGGCCTGCTTCAAGCTCGCCCTGGCCCTCTCGGCCCGCGCCCGGCACGGCCTGGCCGCAGAGCTGGCGCATCGCGCCTTCGAGCTCTCCGATACGAAGGCGGATCAGGCCGCCGCCCTCCTGCACGAGGGGCTCTGCCTTCGCGACTCGAGACAGCTCGACAAGGCCGAGGAGGCACTCAAGCTCGCGGCCGAGCACACGGACGACCAGGGCCTGGTCGCCTATCACCGGGGCCGCGTCCAGTTCGAGTGGCGAGACTATATCGAGGCGCTGGAGAGGTTCGAGGAGGCCCTCGAGTCCGGATCGGAACAGGTGCCGGTCGAGGACATGTGCTTTGAGATGGCCCTGTGCCACATCAACATCGAGGAGTACAGCGAGGCGCGGCCCTACCTGGACCGCTCTCTCGGGCCGGGGCAGAAAAAGCCCCCTGTCTCCTTCTATCGCGGCGTCTGCGATCTCGGCCAGGGCAACGTCCTGAAAGCCATGGACCACTTCGGAGAGGCGCTGCGTCTCGGCCCGGCCCAGGAGGACCTGGGGCGCGTGCTCTTCTACTTCGCAACATGCCTGAAAGAGCTGGGGCGCTTCGAAGAGGCCATCGACGTGCTCGGCAGCGCCATCAACGCCGACCCGGAGGACCTCCCGAACCACAACCTCCTGGGATTCTGTTACTACAAGACAAAACAGCACGAAAAGGCGGTCGAGTGTTTTCGACGCGCAGTGGAGATCGACCCGAGCTCGGGCATAGACTGGGCCAACCTGGGATCGAACCTCCGGGACCTGGGCCGAATCGAGGAAGCGGTGGAGATGTACAAAAAGGCCCTCTCCCTGGATCCCACAATAGGCTTCGCCCGAGAGAACCTGGAGAAGCTGACCCGCTAATTTCGTCATTGCGAGGAGCGTCAGCGACGAAGCAATCCGTTGCGTACAACAGCATTCCGACCTCGGTGGATTGCTTCGCATCGCTCGCAATGACCTAACAGCCACCAATGAAGCAGCTAAAAGACCAACTCGTCCGCCTCCTGAACCCGGACGACTACTCCGAGCCGGAGCGAGAGCGCCTGACCCGACTCATGCTCCTCTTGGCCGAACTCCCCGCTCCCCCGGATCCGGATAGGGACTTCCCCAGGTACGAAGAGTACAAACAGCACTTTCTGAACTGCGCCAAAGGCACAGACGGCGAGGCCCTGGAGGAGGCGTTCCTGACGTTCTACGCCCACCTCCACATGCACGAAGCCAGCTACACGCCCGAAGAGCGCCGCCGGATGGACGAGGCCGGCGGCTACTGGGCTCACGCCGGAGGCCTGAGCCCGATCCTGAAGGCAGGCCCATGGATCGGCCCCGACACGGTGAGCGCAGACCTCGGCGCCGGCAACGGCCTCCAGGGCCTCCTCCTCCAGCATCTCTACCCCCACCGCAAGACCATCCAGATAGAGATTTCGAGCCGCATGATAGAGATAGGGCGCAGGCTTCAGACCTGGCTCGGCATCCCGGACGAAAAGGTCGAGTGGGTGTCGGGAGATGTATGCGAACAATCGCTGGAGGGAATAGACTTCTTCTACCTGTACCGACCGGTCCGGCCAACAACGGAAAAAGGAAGGGCCTTTTATGAAAGCCTGGCCGACCTGCTGGGACGCTCCACGAAGCGGGTCGTGATCTTCAGCATCGCCGACTGCCTCAAGGATTTCCTCGGCCCGGGATTCGATATCTTCTACACTGACGGGCACCTGACCTGTTTGAAAAATAAACCGTGAGGACCACATGGAGGGAAACGTATGAAAACAACAGGGCAATGGTCATAACGATCGGCTCGACCACCTGCGGAAAACCTGTCGGCATGAGTACGAAGGAAATTTGCGATATGCGCTTGGTACCCATTTCTTTTGAAGGAGTCCATGCCAAAGGAAGGGGCAACTACTACAATGGACTCTTCCCAACCTGCCGGGTCACGGACGACCTCTGCCGAGATCTGGGCGATCCCGAGGAAGCCATGCTTGAGGAGGCCCTGCACTATGTGAGGACCGGTCACTGCAAGTTCTTTTCGGCCGATATGGCCGTCGCAGACGAGGATGAACCTCTCTTCGAAGGAAGAGCGGCTCCGCTAAAGGGTTTCCGGAGGGAGATCGGCAGCTTTTAAAAATCCCGGGCGGGAATGAGACCCCGGTCGCGGAAGGGACCGAACAGGCAGCTTTCAAAGGTAACTGTGTGCCTGAGATCTGTTTCAGAGTGGAAGCTAAAATATTTTGAAAGGACCAAAAGTACATATTGAAAGCAGTGATCGTGAGTTCTCAGCCCTCCGGATTTCTAACGATTAGATTGTGAAAGCTTTGCTATTTTGGATGGCTCCAAAGTGCGTATAGATTGCAGAGATCCGCACCATCGGGTGGTAAAGAAATAGCCCCTAAAAATATCTCCTCAAGAACCTCCGACTGAAGAAGATCAAGGCTAAGCCAGGAAGTAAATAGAGTACGAGAAATTGATTCCCAGAGGAGGCGATCACGGAGCAGGGCTCAGTGGAAAATTCATCGGCACCCATGTCGAATCCGGCTCCCCACGGGCGAGACTGGCCGTCGATGTCTGTGTAGACTCCTGCGTCGGTGCCGGTGTCGATGCATGGGGAATCAGGCCTGAGGTGATAGTTCCACGGGCTTACATAGAGCGGATCTACATCAATGTTTCCCTCTCCCCAGTTTAATGAAGTCCCCGGTTCGACATAAACTGCGGATTCTCCTCTCTGAATATCGCAGTGACTCACAAAAAGAGTAGCGTTGGATTTGAGAGCTATTTCCGGGCCTTCAGGTGAAAAATTCCCCCACAAGATGCAGTTGGTGATTGATGGGAAAGATTGCATACATAGTATCCCTCCCCCACCGACGGCAGCCACGTTTCCAGAAATCGTACAGTTCGTGATAGCAGAAGAGATATACCAGCTGCAGTAAATTCCTCCGCCAGCTGCAGCAGAGTTCCTTTTGATTATACAGTTTGTGATCGTTGGAGACGATTTCATGAAAGAGTAATTATCGCAGCAAATCCCACCACCGTGGAATGCAGTATTTGCAGAGATTGTGCACATCGAGATTGAAGAGGAGGAATAGAAGCAACTGATACCACCACCTCCAAGATAAGCACTGTTTTCCGAAATAATGCAGTCTGTGATCGTAAGAGAAGAGTATACACAGAAAATCCCACCACCGCTGTTTCCAGCGTCATTTTTAGCGATCGTGCATTGTAGGATCGAGGAGGAGGAGTCTTGGCAGTGAATCCCGCCGCCGAACCATTGAGCTGTGTTTTCTGTAATCGTGCAATTATAGATCTCGGAAGATGAATCATTGTGCAGAGATATTCCGCCACCCGTGGACAATTCTCCGGAAGTGTGGTTTTCCGCGATCGTGCTATTTGTGATAGTCGGTGAAGAGTAACGATTGCATATAATACCACCCCCATATTCGCCGGCGCTATTATTTAAAAACGCGCAGTCCGTTATCATGGGAGAGGAATTGTCGGAACAATAAAGACCGCCGCCCTCAAAGGCAGCTGTATTTCCAGTGATAGTGCAGTTCGTAATAGTCGGTGAAGAATTAAGTCGACAGTAAATCCCGCCAGCATGAGAGTTAACCTCGTTATTTAAAATAGCGCAGTCTGCTATCATAGGAGAGGAATCGATATAACAATGGATTCCGCCGCCGGAATGAGCGGAGTTTTGCTCGATAGTGCAGTTCGTGATTATGGGATTCGACTTTTTGCAGTAAATCCCGCCGCCATACGAGTCAGCTGTATTCTCCAAAATCGTGCAGTTTGTAATTGTCGGTGAAGTGCCGGAGCAATAGATGCCACCTCCCTTGTCTGCAGCACCATTGCGAATAGTGAATCCATCGATTACCCCCTCACCAGTTTCTCCGCTTATGAATGTCACTACCGACCAGATCTGGTCTCCATCGATGATGGTTCCCTCGGGAGCTGCTTCGCTCCGCACTGTGATCGCCTTCCTGAAAAAATTAATATTTTCGATATAGACTCCGGGAGACACAAGTACGATGTCACCGTCCACGGCAGCATTGATTCCAGCCTGGATGGTCGGCTGGTCGGCTGGGACGTGGATCATGGCGGCAAGGGTTTGATGTGCGCTCAAGGTGAGGATCAGGAAAAAGGCTACGCAACCGATACGAATTAGAGTTTTCATGGCACAATCCCCCTTGCTAAAGCCTGAAATAAACTAACCCTCTTCAGTGTAGCGCAGTGCGTCACTATGCGATTCCGTTTAAGCGCCCGCGCAGGCATATTAAAATACGACATTGGAGATGAAGATAAGTTCTATTTACCGATATAGAGGACGCTAAGCATCGTTTGGTTAAAAAAATAGATAATTTTTCATAAAATTTTTTCGGGATCTCACGATTCAACGAGAGGAAGTGTCCATTGAATCATGGAAAGTTGGTACGGATTCTCATGTTTTTCGCGTCTTTAGCGGAGGGTTTTTTAGGTGCATATTCCTTGCCACTGGATTATACACAAATTCAAGGTTTCATGTAAAAATCTTCATATTCCAAAAATGCAGGTAACTTTCCTCTATCGATCATACTTAATTTTTTGTCTGTACCAAGATTTTAAATCGATACCCGAACACCCTCCTCATTTTACCGGGATACGGCGTCTATCTTCTTTTCAATATCTTCAGTATCGCGGGTGCAAGGAGGCTCGACTGCCAGCGTAGGAGGGGGCCGTATGTCATGATCTCCTCGAGAGTCGAGGGCCTGTTGAGGGCGATGTTCTCGAGGGCGGATCTCGGAGCGAGGACCGATGACTCGATCCCCAGTTCTCCGGCCAAGCGGTCGCATTGGGCGCGGAGGGAAGCCGTGAGGGGCTTTGGCGCCGACAGGGGCTTTTCTCTGCTCGGCCGCTCAGGCCATTCGGATTTCGGATTTTTCGCGGCTTCGCGCAGGGCGGCTCTCAATGCCTCGAGTCGTCTCCCCTTGTTGTGCCGGTGGAACTTCGGGCCGGCCTCAAGAGTGCTTTTCAGGTTGTGATCCGCCTGGACGGCCAGGTCGAGGAGTTGCCGGTTCCCGAGAACGTGGAAGGGCGGCCGGTCGAGGGTGCGCGCCTCGCGGTCGCGCCAGTGCCAGAGGGCCTTGAGATAATTAAGCTGGCGGCCGGTCAGCTTTCCCGAGTCCTTGATCCTCCAGACCGAATCCGGGTCCCTGCCTCTCTCGACGGAAGCTTGCCGCAACATCGATTCACAGGTCTCCCGGTGCCAAGCGATCCTGCCGAGTTTCTCCAGGTCGTGCCTGAGCCTATCCGCCAGGGGGAGGAGGTAGCAAGTGTCGGCGCTCGCGTATCGGAGCTGGGATGCGGAGAGGGGGCGACGGGACCAGTCGGACTTTTGCCCGGCCTTGCCGATTTCCACACCGAAGAAACGCTCCACGAGGGAGGCGAGCCCGAACTTGTCGTGCCCCAGCAGGCGCGCCGCCAGCATGGTGTCGAAGACCTCCGTCTTCGGCAGGAACCCGAAGGAAGACCGCATCATGCGAATGTCGTAGTCGGCTCCGTGAAGGACGAGAGGCCTGCGTGCGAGAAGGCCGAGAAGGGGGGAGAGGTCCAGCCCGCAGAGGGGATCTACGATGAAATGTTCCCCTCCCGCCGACAGTTGGATCAGGCATACCTTTTCGAAGTAGTGGTGAAGGCTGTCCGCCTCGATGTCGAGGGCGATCTCCTGCGCCCCTTCCAGACGGGGGACGAGATCGAGCATCCTCGTGGATCTGTCGATGTATAGAAAATCGGCCGCAGCCGTCGGGTCGTTCAAGGTGTGCTTTCTACTCCATCGGGCAATTCATTCCGTTTGGTTTGGCTCGGCTCTGCAGGGTCGGAAAGGATGCTCTGCTCGAATCCTTGCCACAGGGCCGAGGTGTCATGGGGCGCGATTGCCTCGAAGAGCTCCCGGCACGATTCGCGGTCGCCGCCGCGTTTTAACCCGAGGGCCCACCCTACGCCCCGTAGCATGGCCTCCCTTGCGTGCCAATCGCCCTCCAGCTCGCCGAGGCGCGCTCTTATTTCCTCGGGATTCGGGACGGCCTCGATGCATCGGGGGACGTCGAGGATGCAGTCGTACCGGGATATCAGGGGGAATACGATTCGAAAGCCGGCTAGCAGGTGCTCGTCGGGGTGGGTGCCCACATGGTCGACAAAGCGGTTCACGCCGTCGAGGTAGGGCATGTGGACGCCGCCGATGTTCAGCTTGATGTAGTCGATGACACGGAAGTCACGGGCCCGGGCCATGGTATTCATCGAGACCAGGGCAGCAGTGTCCCGCATGCCGCAGAAGAGGCTCACGAGGAGCAGCGGGATCAGGAGGACTTGAACCGTGCGGGTGAGGCGGCTCGGCTTGTATAGCACCGCTCCGGAGACCGCAAGGGAGATGCCGGCGAACAGGAAGGGGAGCCCGACAATGAGGTACCGGTTCGGGATGATCGGCGCAAAGGGATTGGAGTATGCGAGGAAGTTGTAGAAGAGGATGGGGTAGACAAAGATGAAGCAGGCCACGGCCAGGCCCTCCGGCTTGATCTCTTTGCCAAGGGATGCGCGCACTACGGCCAGGGCCCCTGCGAGAAGAAGAATCAGGGTGGCGGCGAAGTTCAACCGCTGCAGGTCGAGACGGCCGTCCGCCAGGGTGCGTTCTGAGGCGAGCATGGGGGCCACGGGCAGGCTGATGCCTGTGCTCAGGGTCCAGCGGTAGTTCTCCAGTGACCGCTTCAGCAGGCCCGCGGCGGCCGAAAGGGGTGAGGTCTTCTCACCCGCCTCTCCGGATGGGGCGGAAGCCGGCGCGAGATCGTGGTCGGTGAATTCCATGGGGATGTGGGTCGCCTTCATTTTGAAATAGTGCAGCGGAGCCAGGACCAGCACGCACGCCAGGAGCATGATCGAGACCCGGCCGATCCCCTTTCTTCCATGGCGAAGGAGGAGGAAGATCATGCAGAGCAGGCCGGTCGGGAGAAAGAGGAGGGAGATGTACCCGCACAGGCCGAGGAGAAGGCCGAAAAGAAGGTCGGCGTAGCGGGTCGGCTGATGGAAGTAGAGGCGGCGAAAGAAGAGATAGACGCAAAGGGCTGAGAAGAAGCACGACTCGGGGTGGCTCCCCCAGACCGTGGAGGTCCAGGCCGTAAAGGAGGCCGAGGAAAGGGCGAACAGGGCAGCAAGGATCAGGGCCGTGCTGACGCCGAAAAACCGCCTGAGGATCGCCATCCAGATCCAGAGTGTGGCCGCGGCATAGGCTATGGCCACACACTTGAGCGTGATGTACCCCTCTCCCATCACCCGGGCCAGGATCCAGTAGAGCACGATGTTCAGCGTGTAGCCGCCATGCTGGCCGTGCGGGTCCAGCCAGTGGAAATATTTTTCGAACAGTTCCTGGGGGGTGAACTCCTCCGACAGGCAGAAGTGCTTGACCTCGGCCCGGTCGAGCTCGTGGATCGTGTCGATGTTGGAGAGCACCAGGACAAGGCGCAGGGCGATGAAGACGGTGACCACAAGGACCGAAAGCCAGGCGCCGGTTCGCGAGGAGGCCGTCAACGCCCTTGCTCCGGTGGGGGCGTCTCCTCTGGGAAGCCCAGTTCAAAGCCCCTCCACAGGGGCGATTGATCGTCCGGAGCAGACCGACCGAAGATCGCCCCGCACCCGGCTCGATCTCCGGTTCGCCTGATCCCGACGGCCCAACCCACTCCCTCCAACATGGCCTCGGGCCGCCGCCCCTCTTGCTCCAGCTTGTCCACGGCGACCCGCACGTCGGCCGGGTCGGGCAGCGCCTGTACACAGCGGTCCCGGTCGAAGAGGCAGTCGTAATAGGAGACCAGGGGAAAGACGATGCGGAAGCCGGCAACTCGATCGTCGTCGGGGTGGCTGCGTGCGAAATCTACGAACCGGTTCACCCCGTCGAGGTACTCAAAGTGCACGCGGCCGATCTTGAGGTTCACGTACTCGATCGCCCGGAACTCACTCCATTGCGAGATCCGCTCTCGCGAGAACAGGGCTGAGGCTTCCCGCATGCCGCAGAACAGGCTGAGGGCGAACCCGATCCCCAGGGCCGTTTTTGCTGCGACATGAAGGCGGCCCTTGGTGCTCCCCTCCCCGCTCACGGCTGCCCCCATGCAGGCAAAGAGGAAGGGGAGGCCCACGATCAGATACCGTATCGGGACCTCCGGCCTCTGGGGATTGGCGCCGGCCACAAAGAGAAAGTAGGCGAGGGGGTAGGCGTAGAGGAAAACGAGAAGGCCCCGGCACTCGGGCCGGGCGCGCACGAGGGCGAAGATTCCGGCGAGGAAGAGGACCGCTGAGGCCGCCAGGTTGACCCGCTTGAGATCGAGGCCCCCTTCGAGGCGGCGGTGGGATGGAACCATCGGCGCCACCGGCCAATCGAGGTTGGATCGGGCGGCCGTCAGGAATTCGTCGAGGGTGAGCCGGTCGAGGCTGGCACGCACCAGCTCGCCGCCCCGGCTGTCGTAGAGGTAGTAATTGGTCTTCTTCCACTTGAGGTAGTTAAGAGGTCCGAAGATCACGACCATGGAGAGGATCATGACCGCAAGGGGGATGATCGATCGTTTCCCCTGTTTGTATGCGTAAAAGGCGAGGCAGAGGAAGATGGTCGGAAGAAAGAGGAGCGAGAAATAGGCCGCCAGGCCCAGGAACGCGCCGAAGAGGATGGCGCCCTTCGGCCCGACCGGTCGGGGCGCCGGGTGGAAAAAGCGGAAGAAGAGGTAGACCGCGAGGACCGAGAAGAAGCACGATTCGGGGTGGCTTCCCCACACCGTGGATGTCCATGCGATCATGGCCGCCGAGGGGAGTGAGAAGAGGGCCGCAAAGAGCAGGGCCGAGGCCGGGCCGATGAACCGCCTGAGCAGCGCCATCCATGTCCAGAGGGTTGCGGCGGAGAAGAGCAGGGCCACGCACTTGAGCGTTAAGTAGCCTTCCCCCAGCAAGCGCGCAAGGATCCAGTAGAGGATGATGTTCAGCGTGTACCCGCCGTGGAGCCCCTGGGGGTCGAGCCAGTGCCCCTTCATGTCATGGGCCGTGAGATCCCTGGAGAGGCTGAAGTGTTTCACTTCGGCCCGGTCGAGCTCGTGAAGGGCGTCGATGTTGGCCAGGATCAGCACGAGGCGCAGGGCGATGAATCCGGCCAGCACGAGGATGAAAGGAAGGTGGGAGTTTCTTCCGCCCTCTTTCACGGCGCCCCCTTTACCTCGGAGCTCCCCTCTTGCTCGGATCGCCCCTCCCAGAGACCGAGGCTCTTCGATTGATAGACATAGATCGTGCGTCCGTCGATCCAGGTAAATGTTCCGATCAGGCGATACCGGTCGAGGTGGGCCCGAAAGTAGTCGGCCACGGACGATAGGTCCTCGGGATTCCGTTCGACCTGGAACCCTATGTCGGCATAGACCACGTAGTCGAACTCGGAGAGGGCCCGGGCGATCTCCTCCTCGGTCCGGGGTGATTTTTCGGGGAGAAAGACGATGTCCAGATCGCTCTCCGGCAGAGCGATGTAGGCGTTGATCATTATGTCGTGCAGGTACCCGCGGTCCGGCCGGACTCGGGTCAGCACGAGGACGGGGCACCGGGATCCGGCCCTTCCGCTGAGGATGTGCGCCTCGGTGAGGGCGTCCAGGATCTGATCGAGCGGGAGGTCGACCTCTCTCGGGCAGAGGAGTCCCCGCTGCCAGGTGAAATAGGGAAACTCGCGGTCCGAGACGATCAGCGCATTACAGGAGAGCTCCCGGTTGAGTCTGTTGTACGGTTCGGCGTGCCGGGGAAAAAAACAGAGGATCGCGTACTGGGCGATACCGAAGAGGACGACCGTGAAGGTCACGGCTGCCCGCACACCCTTGCCCCGCGGCTTGAGAATGAAGGCGGCCATCACCACGGCGGCGGCCGGGAGGATCGGCATGGTGAACCGTGGGTCCTGGTTCATGGGGATGACGAAAGTGAAGATCGAGAAGGGGAGCAGGAACCAGAGCAGAACAAAGTAGCGGGGCCAGTTCTTGTGTCCGGCGAGCATCGCAGCCAGGCTCAAGATAAGGAGGATGGAATACGGGGCCAGGAGCTGGAAACAGAAGAGCCGCTGGATATAGTAGAGAGGGTATCTCTCCGCCACCGTGGTGACATCGATGCAGTGTTTGGTGTGGGCGGCGACCGATTGAATCGAGGCCCAGTTCCAGAGGGCGATTATCGGCAGGGCCACGAGCAGGGCCAGGCCCAGATTACGGGCGCGCTCTCCGGCCGGGCGCAGCGGCTCCTCGTACTTGCGGGGTCTGAGGAACGTCACGCCGAGGTAGAAGAAGAAGGGGCCCAGGAAGGTGACCAGCACGACCGTCTTGGTCGAGACGGCGAGGCCGGCGCAGACCCCGAAGAGGATGCTGCGGCGGCGGCTCTGGAAGAAGTCGGTCTTCATCATGGCCCAGAAGGCCAGCACCACCATGGCGGTCATGGGATAGTCGATGGTGAAGTTTCGAGACATGCCGAAGAGATGGGGAAAGGCCGAGGCCAGGAAGGCCGCGAGCAGGCCGACTCCCGCGCTGAAGAGGTGCCGTCCCAGCCCGTAGAGTGCGAAGACGAGGACGGCGAGGAAGATCGTGTTGGTCATCGCCCCGATATCGGGGGTGTGGCCGAAAAGGATGAAGAGGGGCGTGGCGATGTCGATGAACAGGAGAGGGTATGTGCCGCCCTTGCTGAAGCGACCGGCCAGATCGAGGTCGGTCCAGCGCTGGAGCACTGTGTAGCTCTCCCGGAAAAAATACGCGTCGTGCCGAACCCGGGGGACGTTGTCGTGCTGCAGGATATAGAAGTTGGCAAGGCCGTGGGCCAGGACGAGAAGAAACAGCAGGGCCAGATAGATCCGACTTGTTCTGGGGGAGAACCGGTTGATATCCGTCATCGACTACGTGCCTTTGTCCCTCTGTGCCTCTTTATGAAACATTAGGGTTTATCTCTTTTGCGATTCTCCACTCGATGAATCGCTTCGGGATAATGAACTCGGGACAGAACTTGAACCTTCTGTGCTTCAGCCGGAGCCTGGCGATCTTCATCATGATCTTGAAGAAGTATTTGAGCACCGGCCTGTCCTCGACCTTCACGACCACCTTGGGATCGATGAAATAGGTGATCAGGGCGATGTTCAGGTAGATCTTACGCAGGGCGGGGCTGACCCAGGGCGTGTTCTCCGATTCCCAGCTCATCCGTCCCCACTCCTCGAGGTTCGACGGAGGCGTGAAACCACAGGCCCGAACCCTTTCGAAGAACTCCGTTCCCGGGTAGGGGGTTATCCGGTGGAAGCTGGAAAAAAAGGCCTTGGGATCGACCTCGAGGATATAGTCCACCAGATCGAAGGTCTCGTAGAGCTCCTTCATCGATTCATCCGGATAGCCGATCATGAAGTTGTAGTGGGGGATGATCCGGGTCCGTGCGATCTTCTCGATCATCTCTTTGATCAACTCGACATGGATATCCTTCTTGATGGAGGCGAGGATCTTGTCCGAGCCGCTCTCAATGCCTATGCAGAGGTATTTGAGCCCGCTCCGCTCCAGGAGGTCGAGGTCCAGGTCTTTCATGGAGTCGAGCCTCACTCCCTGGCATCCCCACTCCAGCCGGGCCCCTCGATCGATCAGGGATCTGCAGAAATAGTGGGTCCTCTCCTTGTCGACGAAGAAATTGTCGTCGCCGATAAAGAATGAATCGAGATGATACTTTCCGACCAGAAGCTCGATTTCTTCGATGACCGTGTCGATCGGTCTCTTTCGATAGCTCTGCCGATTGAAGCTCTTATTGTAACAAAAGGTGCAGTTCCAGGGGCATCCCCGTGACGTGTACACATCCAGGCTGCGCTCCCGGCCCGGCACCTGGGCAAAGATGTAGTCTTCGACACGGACCCGATCGTATGGGAGGTTCAAAGATCGGGCCAGATCGATGAAGGCGCCCTCTCTGCCGTGGCGGACAGAGCCGTTCTCTTTGAATGAAATTCCGCCGATCTCGGCCAGGCTTCCTCCGGAATCGAGGGCCCCGACCAGATCGAGGAAGGTCAGCTCCCCCTCCCCCCGTACGACGATATCTATGACTCCGTTGCTCAAGGTTTGGTCCGGAAGAAGAGTCGAGTGAATGCCGCCCATCACGATGGGGGTGCTGCCGTGTCGGCGGACGAACCGCGCGATCCGAAGGGCATAGAGGATTTGAGCGCCCGTCATCGTCGTGATGCCGACACAGACCGGATCGTTTTTCAGCGCCTCTTTGAGTCGACCGTAGAAATTCTTTTCTACCCGCTGGTCCAGGATCGAAACATCGTAGTCATTGTTGAGGAGCGGGGCCGCAACGGATAAGAGCCCGATGGGGAGCTGAACATTGATCCCTTTGAAATCAAAGCCGGTCTTGGGGAATACGAGGAGGACATTTCTATTCATGATCAAAAGTTTCCAGTCTCATATAACCTCTCAAAAAACTCGAGCGATTTCCATAGGGCGGCCCGTGGCCGCCTTTGTGGTAGGGGCACGGCATGCCGTGCCCGGCAAGGGCGCAGCAAGCGGCGCCCCTACCACCAGAGTTAGGGGCGCCGCTTGCTGCGCCCACTATTCGATAATCGGCCCGCGGTCTCCTCCCAGGAGCCACAGGGCCGCTTCCAGGTAGCCGCGCGTGAATTCGTCCCTGAGCGTTTCGTCCGGAAGGCGCCCCGGGTCCTCCACGGCCCAGGGAATCCTCCACGGAAGGAACAGGGCCAGCGCGGCTCCGGCCCCGTAGCTCGATGCGGCCGGGTCGGGCGAGCCCACGACCGCCTGAACGATACTGTGCCAGTCGATCATCTCCGTGGAGGAGTCATAGGGGGTCGGGAAATAGGGAGGGAGGCTGCCGGCCTTCCTCGCCGCCTCCACCCCGATCCCGAAGGGCGAAGAGCAGGCCCCCAGGCGTTCGCATTCGATTACGCCTCGCACCGGATCGGGAAGTGACTCTGCAAGGGAGGAGGCCAAATCGAGGTTGTGCGATGAAGGGGTCCATAGGACCCCGGCCGCGAGATAATCCAGATCCGCTTCGGACCGGCCGGACAGATGAAAGCTCACGTCCTCCGGGTCGGATCGGTACCTCGCGCCCAGGCATGCGCCGTGGGCGAGATGGAAGTAGTGGCGGTACTTCGGATCCACGGCCTGGAGCGACCGTAGCGCGCTCTCCGTCTCCTCGATCCCGCCTAGGCGAAGAAAATAAGAGTACCCCATAAAGAGGAAGTGCCTGTAGCGCTCCGGCACGACCGGTGCGACGTCTGTGCTTACCTCCTTGAGCCCGAGGCCTTCCAGGGCGGCTGTCTCCCCTATGTTGAAGGTCATGGCCGGCAGGGAGCGCTCCAGCCCCTCCTCTCCCTCGGCAAGCCCTTTTTCGATGCGATCCCAACCCTGGCGGAGGATCATTTCGACGGTCGTGTAAAAGAAGCTGCCGGCCCAGGGGGGCGCGGGCACGGACCACCCCACCCGGCTCCGCTCTGCGTGGACCTGGGCGACCGGGTCTGCAAAGAGGCCGTGTCTCGGGCCGAGGCGTTCGGAGTACCCTTTGTACTTCCGTGTCGTCGCCTCCGGAGCCGAGGGGTCGAAGCAGACGCCGCGCCACGTAAGGAGTGAGAGGGAGAAGACCGCCAGGGCCAGGGCGGCTGCAAGAGCGCCGCCGGACCGTTTGAGGAGCGGCCGCTGCAGCCTCACGATTCTGGACGCAACGGCCCCCCCCATGGCGCAGAGCACCGGGAACATGGGGTAGAGATACCTGGGCTCAGGCTCGGATCCGCTCTCGTAGGCCCAGCATACGGTCAGGTGGATGAGGACATACAGGCAGCACCACACCTCGATCCACTTAGTGGCCGAGAAGCTCCTTCGAATAAATCCTGAGAACGTGAAAAGGGCAAAAGCAATTATTGCTCCCAGCGGGAAAGCCGCAAAGATCGCCCGAGAAAGGAATCCGAGTATCGACCCTAAGTCGCCGTGGACCAGGTCCTTGGCGTACTGGACGACGTCCAGGGTCATGGACATTCTGAAGTCTTCCCAGAGCCTCACGGTCTTCGCAAGGATGTCCCCTGCGCCGAAGCACCTCCAGAAGGCCCACCCACAGCCGAGCGATACATAATGGGCGTCATGGGTGAGGAGCTGGTGGATCCAGGGAGAGAGGCCGATGGCGAATCCGACGGCCGTAAGGAACACGGCCGCCATCGTCCTGCCCGGCCGCGATCGGCCCCGGAGGAGCAGGGGGACAAGGGCCAGCGAGTCGGCCGCCGCCACGGAGAGGTGGCCGTATGAAAAGAAGATGCCGAACCCGTTTACCGCGCCAAAGAGGATGCAGAGCCCGGGGGACGCGACCCCGCGGACCTCGAGGTTCTTGAACAGATGCCAGAGTAGCAGGGCGTTGAGGATTGCGAACAGGGCCACCTCGCAGTGGTTTGACAGGACCATCATGGAGCGTTGAATGTAGAGTGTGGGGGCGCACAGCATCAGGAGGCCTGCCGGAATGGCGGCCCACGGTCCCCAGGCCCGCCAGCAGAGGGCGACGAGGAAGGCCATGATCGCGGCCTGCCACAGTATGCCGGCCAGGGCCAGATGGAACAGGGAATCCCCCAGTACCTGGAAGAACGGGATCGCGAAGAGCCCCATGACGAGCGATCCGCCACCATAGCCGGCGTGCTGGAGGCTGAATGGGTCGGAGACGAAGCGGTTGAGGAGTGCTTTCGCGATCCACCCCTGGAAGACCCCCTCGGGGTTGTAGAGGAAGTCGATGGCGCCGTAGTATGCGATCAGCCCCCAGACAATCGTCAGCAGTGTGGCCGCCGCGAGGGCGGCCGCCGCGGCCGCGGTGCTGCGTGAGCTATTCCTGGGTCCCCTTTCGATTTGATCTTTTTCCGTCATATTCATTTGTCTCTGGATCGACCGTTACCAGCCGGAGCAGGGAGAGGATAGCACACCCCTGAAAAATCCCCAACGTAGGGGAAAAACGCCCCCGATGAGGGTGAGGTTTGACGTGACTGTTTTTGTCGGCTATAGTGGAACCGTGAAATTTCAAATCAGATGATATATTTCTGTCGAGTTTGCACCAATAAAATAGAGGGGGTTATGAGCAGTTGGGATGATTCCATCCGGGAGCTCCTCTCCGGCCAGGGCGAGGCGATTCCACTCTTTAAAGTGTTCATGCCCGAGAGCGTTATGGAACCGCTCCGGGAGGTCCTGTTCAGCGGGTACATCGGTGAGGGGCCCCGGGTGATGGAGTTCGAGCGCCGGCTGGCGCCCTGGTTCGGCAGCGAAAATATCCTTGCCCTGAACAACGGTACGGCAGCGATCCACATGGCCCTCAGGCTGGCCGGTGTCGGGCCCGGCGATGAAGTCATCTCGACCCCCATGACCTGCGTCGCCACGAATGTGCCCATCCTCGCCGCGGGCGCCCGGGTGGTCTGGGCCGACATCGATCCGTGGACCGGAAACATGGATCCCGCCGATGTGGTAAAGAAGATTTCGTCGAAGACAAAAGCCATCATCCCTGTTCACTGGAGCGGGTATCCCTGCGATCTGGATGAGCTGAACCGGGTCGCGGCCAATCACGGGCTCAAAGTGATCGAGGATGCCTGTCACGCCTTTGGAGCCACCTATCATGGACAGGCTGTAGGATCCCATTCCGATTTTGTCTGCTTTTCCTTCCAGGCCATCAAGGAGATGACCACCGTCGACGGGGGGGCCCTGGTGTGCAAGTCCGGGGTGGACTCCGATCGGGGCCGACTGCTGCGATGGTACGGGATCGACCGCACGGCCAACCGAAGAGATTTTCGCTGCGAGGAAGACATCAGGGAATTCGGATACAAATATCACATGAACGACGTGGCGGCCGTTATCGGGATGGAGCAGCTGAAGTATGTCGAGGCCAACCTCGCGAAGGCCCACGCCAACGCCGCACGTTATGACGATGCCTTACACGATCTCCAGGCCGTCAGCCCGCTGCGATATAACGACAGCCGCCGGAGCGCCTACTGGCTTTACAATCTCAGAGTGAAGAGCCGACAAGACTTTATCGAGAGGATGAGAGAGGCCGGTATCGTGGTGTCCCAGGTCCACGCAAGAAACGACAAGCACACCATGTTCCGAGAATCCCTGGTCGACCTTCCCGGAGTCGAGGAGGTCAGCTCGGCGCAGATCTGCATTCCCGTGGGGAGGTGGCTCACGGAAGACGAGGTCTCCTACGAGGGCCCGGCCGAGGCGCCGCCGGCCGAAACGCCTGCCGAATAGCTTCACTACCGAGGTCGATGGCGAGGTACGAGCGCCTCGTGGGAATACCTGTTCTCGCGCAGAGGCGCGAAGAGGGCAAAGGCCGCAAAGAAGAGTTCTCGCGCAAAGCCGCCAAGCCGCAAAGGC
>CAZFWM010000103.1:0-20801 GCA_964522545.1 uncultured Thermodesulfobacteriota bacterium | reverse complement strand
CGCTGGAGGGCTTCGACAATCCTGACAACCCATACAGCGACGTGGCCATCTTCTATGGAGACGGGCAGAGAGGATTCGTGGATTCGAACTAACCTATCTACATTGAGCTTATATCCATGGATCTGGCCCGCTCTTAGCGTAACTTTCTGTTCCATTACTACTCAGAGCCCATCTTGGCCTCCGCACCTGTCAGAGGCTGCACGGTCGCCCGGATGTGGCCCAGGACCCGGCAGGCGGGCCAGTCCGGATGGGCCGCCCACACGAGGGCGCAGACGCCGGCCGCGAAGGGCGTGGCCATGGAGGTCCCGGAAAGGACGTCATAGTAGAGCGAGAGGCTGTAGGGCGGCCGGTTGAGAGCCACCTCGTAGGAGGGGCAGGGTCGAGTAGATCTGATCGCCCGGAGCGGCCACGTCCACGCTCGTCGGCCCCCAGCAGGAGAAGGGGGCGAGCCGGTCCTGGACGGCCGAGGCCGCCACGGAGAGGACATTGGGCGTCCCGATGGAAGCGGGGTAGAAAGGCATGACGTCGTTGTTGGTGCCGAAGTTCCCGGCGCCGGCCGCGACGATGATCCCGGCGGCATTCGCGTAGTCCATGGCGTCCTTGAGGGCCTGCATGTACTGCTGCCCGCCCCAGCTCAGGGAGAGGACCTGGGCCCCGTTCTGGATCGCGTACCAGACTCCCTCGATCGCGGCGGTCAGGTTGAGCATCATGGAGTCCCCCCCGACCTTCACACACATGACCTTCACGTTCCAGTTTACTCCGGTCACGCCGATGCCGTTGTTCCCGGCAGCGCCGATGATCCCCGCAATGTGGGTGCCGTGGCCAAAGGCGTCCCGGGGGTCGTTGTCCGGATTCGGGATGAACATGCTCTCTCCGTTCACGTCCCACCCCTTCCAGTCATCGATCTTGCCATTGCCGTCATCGTCGATCCCGTTCCCGGTGGTGGGGTCCATGGGATCGGCCCAGGGGTCCTCTCCGGGGTTGGTCCAGATATTGGCCATGAGGTCCGGGTGGGTGAAGTCGACACCGGTGTCGACCACGGCGACCACGATCTCCTGGGATCCGGTTATGTAATCCCACACCTCCGGGGCGTCGATGTCCACATCGTCGTCATTGTGCAGCCCCCACTGGTAGGCGAACCCGGGATCGTCCGGAAAGGTGGAGATGAACCGGTAGTACGGGACCTTCTCGGCGTACTCGACCAGCCCACTTTCCTGGTAGTACTCGACCGCCTTATCCATGTCCGAATCGTGATTCAGCAGAATATGCGTGACGCCGATGAAGTCGAAGACCTTGATCGCCTCTGCGCCGATCGCGACGTTGAGTTCGGTCTTCTCCGTCTCCGTGATATTGGACTTGAACTTGACCAGGATCTGGTCCGGCACAAAGTCCATGCCCGGATCCATGACCGCGGAGGCCTTGCCGGCCGGGGCCAGAAAGGCCAGAGCCGCAATGATCAGGATGATTAGATTGAGCGCTCTTCCCATGATCGTCTCCTTTTCCTGTAACGTGAAGGATATTGCCTTATTCTTAAAGGTTCGCTAACCGAAAAATTGTATACAAAATACAAGAAAAAATCAAGCGGTCTGCGCGATTTTTCGAACAGATTTTACAAAAAATAGACATGGAGCCCCACCATGAGCTCGCGCTCCTGGATTGACGAGCCGGCCTCCCTGGACTATTCTGCGGATCGAGCGTTTCGGCAAAATTTTAGCGCAATTCGTGCGGACTTTTGCTCTCAGAATTTAAACGCTAAGACGCAAAGGAATATTAATAGATCGATTCAAACGGTCTCAATGGAGGGTCGTTGCGAGGAGCGACAGCGACGAAGCAATCCACTGAGTACCCTGGCAGGTTGAGCTCGGGGGATTGCTTCGGGGCTTCGCCCCTCGCAACATCCATGACTTTTCCGGATTCCCCTTGGGTTCTTTTCTCTTTGCGCCTTTGCGTCTTTGCGTTAAAACTCTTCAACGGACACAGGGAGCAATGTAATGCGAAAATTGCTTCTCCATGCTGGAATCGCCCTGGGGCTCGCCGGTCTGCTCACCCTCATCCCCCTCGGGAACGGGCAGACGGCCGCACAAGAAGAGGGTGAACTCCACGGCTTTTCCTTTCGGATCCATCTGTCCAAGGGAATGTGCCAGCTGGCGGTCTGGCTGGAGGACGAGCAGGGAGGATTCGTCGACACCATCTATGTCACTCGAAAGGTGGCCAGGAAGGGCCTGGGCAACCGCAAGGGCGGAATCGACGACAAAGTGGGCGGGGCGCGCCTGAGCGTTCTGCCCGTGTGGGCTCACCGCCGCGGGGTCGACTACGGGGAAGGGAATTTCTACCCCACCAAAGAGAGTCCCCTGCCAGACGCCGTTACCTCGGCCACGCCAAAGAAGGGGGAATTCGTCCGGACGTGGGCGCCGGCGGCCCCCCTCGAGCCGGGGACGTACTTCTACTATATCGAGGTCAACAAGAGCTGGGACGATAACGAGCACCACGACTACAGCTGGTACCGCGGCCAGCCCTCCGTGGTCTGGCGGGGAAGCCTCGTCGTGGGAGACAAGGTTTCGAAAGGTGAAGCCAAGATCATCGGCCCCGGCCACGTGGCCGGGGCCGACGGAAAGATCGACGGCGATCTCTCGACCCTGACCACGGCCCTGAAGCTCATTGAAAAGGCCGAGGCGACGTACCGGCCGTGATCGGGATCCAATCGTTGATGGGAGGCAACTTATCAATAGGGCGGGCCATGCCCGCCTTCCCTTGCGTAATGCATTTGTAGCGGCGGCCACGGGCCGCCCTATGAGAATTGCCCGAGTTTATTATGAAGATGCGTTGCGTAAAAAAAGCATCGAGCCGGAGAAGCCTATGAATCACGCACCACGGGTACCGCTCCAAGGATACCGCAGCTATCCCGAGCCGGAGATGAGGCTGCGTGCGGCCTCCTTCTACGCGGACATGCAGCGGCGGCGCTCTGTTCGCCGCTTCTCCGACCGCCCGGTGCCGCGCGAGGTCATAGAGGACTGCCTGCGCGCGGCGGGCACGGCCCCGAGCGGGGCGAACATGCAGCCCTGGTCCTTTGTGGTCGTGGGCGATCCCGCAGTGAAGCGGAAAATTCGGGAGGCGGCCGAGAAGGCGGAGCGGGAGTTCTATCGCAAAAAGGCCACGGAACAGTGGCTCCACGATCTGGCCCCCCTGGGCACGGGCGAAGACAAACCGTTCCTCGAGAGGGCGCCCTACCTGATAGCGATCTTCGCCCAACGTTATCAAATCGCCCCGGATGGCCGAAAGGTCAGCCATTATTATGTGAATGAATCGGTCGGCATCGCCACAGGAATACTCATCACGGCGCTCCACAATGCAGGGCTCGCTTCACTCACATACACACCCAGCCCCATGGGCTTTCTGAACGACATTCTCGGGCGCACTGCAAATGAGCGACCCTTTCTGATTCTGGTCGTCGGGCATCCGTCCGACGACGCCATGGTCCCGGACATTTCTCGTAGGCCCCTCGAGGAGATCGCGACCTTCATGGGATGATGGAGTGGATCAGGCATGCTCAACCCACAGCTGCAGGCGATCAACGACATCGAGGGCGAGAGAGTACCCGAATCCCTCCCGCCTGTAGTGGACGCCCACGTCCACATTTTTCCCGATGACCTGTTTCCGTCCATCTGGGAGTGGTTCGACCGGTTCGCCTGGCCGATCCGCTATAAGCTGCTGGCCCCGGCGGTACTCGAGTTCCTGTTCTCCCGCGGGATCGCTCACATCGTGGCCCTCCACTACGCCCACAGGCCCGGCCTCGCCCGGAGGCTGAACGCAACCATGGCGGAGCTCTGCAGCCGCTCCGCCCACGTCACCGGAACGGCCACTGTCTTCCCCGGCGAGGAGGACGACATCGATATCCTCGAAGAGGCCTTTCAGCTCGGCCTGGCCGGGGTCAAGCTCCACTCTCATGTTCAGTGCTTCGACATGAACAGCGAGGCCATGCACAGGATTTACGAGGTCTGCACCGCCCACGACAAACCGCTGGTCATGCACGTCGGCCGTGAGCCCAAGAGCCCCGAATACGAATGCGACCCTCACGTGCTGTGCTGCGCGGCCAAACTGGAGCGGGTTCTCGTGGACCACCCGACCCTGAAGGTGTGCGTTCCGCACCTGGGCGCCGACGAGTTCGCCGAATACCGTCGGCTCCTCGAGCGCCACGACAACCTCTGGCTCGACACGGCCATGGTCCTGACAGATTACCTGCCGTGCAAGGAGCCGCCTCGCCTGAGCGAGCTGCGCGCCGATCGGGTCATGTACGGCACGGACTTCCCGCATCTCCCTTTTGCCTGGGACCGGGAGCTCCGGCGGCTCTGTGAGCTCGGTCTCCCGGAAGAATCGCTCGGGCGGATCCTGGGAGGGAATGCCGTGGAGTTCTTTTCGATTCGAGATGAGACGAAATCGAATAATGATCAATAGTAGAGGCACGGCATGCCGTGCCCCTAAAGATCTGCAAATCGAACAGCCTACACAGGAAACCATCATGGAACATCAGATCGATCTCAGAAGCGACACAGTCACACGGCCGACTCCGGGGATGAGGGCCGCTATCGCCGCGGCCGAGGTGGGTGACGACGTATTCGAAGAGGACCCCACGGTCAACGCCCTCGAGGCTCGAGTAGCCTCGCTGCTCGGCAAGGAGGCCGCCCTGTTCATGCCGTCGGGGACCATGGCAAACCAGGTCGGGGTCCGGGCCCAAACCCGCCACGGGGACGAGGTCATCATGGAGGGCCACGCCCACCCGTTCAACTTCGAGTCCGGCGCCCTGGCCGCCCTCTCTGGGGTCCAGGTCCGCCTCCTCGAGGGCAGCCGCGGTATCATCACGGCCGAGCAGGTCTCGGCCGCGATCCGTTTCGGCGACGACCCCCACATCGCACCGACATCGCTGGTCTGCCTGGAGAACACTCACAACCTCGGCGGGGGTACGGTCTACCCCGTCGGCGAGATCGAGCGCATCGCCGGTGTGGCCCGCACCAATGGGCTGCGCATGCATCTGGACGGGGCGAGGCTCATGAACGCCTGCACAGCCTCCGGCCTGGCCCCCGCGGAGTACGCCGCCTGGTTCGACTCGGTCTCGGTCTGCCTCTCCAAAGGGCTCGGGGCCCCGGCCGGATCGGTCCTGGCCGGCGCCGGCGACTTCATCGTACGGGCCCGGAGGTTCAGGAAGATGTTCGGGGGCGGAATGCGGCAGGCCGGAATCCTGGCGGCGGCGGGCCTCTACGCCCTGGACAACCACGTAGAGCGCCTCACCGAGGACCACGCCAACGCGCGCCTTCTCGCCGAGGGTCTTGCATCCACCGGAAGGATCGAGATCGATCCGGCCGCGGTGGAGACGAACATCCTGTACTTCGGCCTGAAGGCGGGCTCGCTCTCCGCGGGCGCCTTCACGGCCGCCATGGAGGCCCGGGGCGTGCGCATCCTCTCCATGGGTGAGGTCATCCGGGTCGTCACCCATCTCGACGTGACCCGGGAAGACATGGAGCACACGATCGAGATCGCCGGCGAAATTCATAGGTAAGTAAAGGAGGAGAGTAACATGACAGAAAAAAGTCTATACGAGCAGCTCACCGACCGGATCCTGCTCACGGGGTCCGCTATCATTCCCCGCCTCTTCGAGATGATCGCCGACGAGGGCGAGGCCCGCCTCATGCTCGCCATGCCCGCCATGCCTGCCGAGCTCGCCGAGCAGGCCGGCCTCCCGATCGAAGAGACCACGGCCGCCCTCGACCGCCTCTACCACAAGGGCCTGGTGTTTCCCTCACGGAGCGGGACCTACCGCATGTGCAGGGACATCGCCCAGTTCCACGACGCCACGATCCTCTGGCCCGAAGCGCCGCGGGCCTACCTCGATCTGTGGCAGGAGTTCATGGAGACCGAATGGCCCGGCTTTGCAAAGATGATCGAGGGTTTTCTGCCCAATCCATTCACCCGCGTGGTCCCGGTGGAGCAGTCGATCGAGGCCACGAGCCAGGTCCTCTCCCACGAGGCCATGGAGGAGATCATCGCCGGCGCCAACCGGATCGCCGTGACCAAGTGCACGTGCAGGCTCACGGCCGGCAAGTGCGAGGCCCCCATGGATGTCTGTCTCCAGATCGACCGGGGCGCCGACTACGCCGTCGACCGGGGCACGGGCCGTGAGGTCGACAAGGACGAGGCCCTCAAAATCATCCGGGAGAGCGAGGAGGCGGGCCTGATTCACGTGGCCATGAACACCAGCCGCGCCAGCCACTTTATCTGCAACTGCTGCCGGTGCTGCTGCCAGACCATGCCGGTCTTGATCAAAGAGGGGATCCGGCTCACGGCTCCGAGCCGATTCGAGGCTTCCGTGGAGGAGGAGACGTGCATTGGGTGCGGAACCTGCGGCGAGCGCTGCTTCTTCGGTGCGATCTCTCTGGGGGAAGGAGAAGAGGCCAGAGCGGCCGTTGCGGTAGAGATGTGCCTCGGGTGCGGCCTGTGCCAGGTCTCGTGTCCGTCCGGGGCCGTGGTGCTCCGCGAGGTCAGGCCCCGCGAGTTCATCCCGGGTTAGAGACTTTCATCGAGGCTTCTACGCGGCTTGCGTAGATGTTGTTTCAATGTCATGGACCCAGTGGGTCACCAGTCGAGACCATGGAGGGTCCTGTTTCACACGGACCGCGAACTGAAAAAAAATGAGAATATCGAACAGCAGAACAAGGAACCGCAGAATTTCGAAGGAGAGAAAGATCTCTTAAAGTATTCATAAACCTCTACGGTTCGATATTCCTTGTTCAATATTCGATATTCTCTTTTGGTTGCGGCCCGGCCGCATTAGGAGCGCACCATGGCGAAGAAACCGTTTACACCCGATTGGACCGAAAAAGCGCCGCCGTCCGGCTCGTACCGATCGATCTTCAAGCTGGGCGCCCCGGACGAGTTCAAGCACCCCGCGGCGGGATTGATCGAGATGATCCAGGCCGAATTCGGAATGACCGACGACGATTTCAAGGAGAAGAGGTTCGAGGGGAACGAGAAGGTCGTCCTCGATCAGAAGCCCCGGCTCGGAAAGGAGCAAATCGCCGCGATCGAGGCGATCGTGGGGGCTGAGAACGTCTCTGTAAGCGACTACGATCGCGTCAAGTACAGCTACGGCAAGAGCTTCGTCGAGGCGGTCGAGCTCCGGCGCAACCGCCCGCGGGACGTGGCGGACCTGGTCGTCCACCCGAGGGACAAGGAGGATGTGGGCAGGATCGTCCGCTACTGCAACGACCAGAAGATCCCGGTCACCCTTTACAGCGGAGGTTCCTCCGCGGTGCTCGGCATGAAGCCGCCCAGGGGGGGCGTGACGCTTGTGCTGAGCACCCACATGAACAAGGTGCTGAAGGTCGACGAGGTCAACCAGACGGTGACGGTGCAGCCCGGCATGATGGGGCCCGCCTTCGAGGAGGCCCTGAACAGCGCCCCGGAGCGGTTCGGCACGAAGCGGCGCTACACGTGCGGTCACTTCCCGCAATCCTTCGAGATCTCCTCGGTGGGCGGGTGGATCGTCGCCCTCGGCTCCGGCCAGGCCTCGACCTATTACGGCGACGCCTACCACATGGTCCTCGCACAGGAGTACGTCACCCCCGCCGGATCGTTCCGGACCCTCGCCTACCCCGCCACCGCGACCGGCCCGAAGGTGAACGACATCATGAAGGGGAGCGAGGGGGCCTACGGTGTGCTGGTGGAGCTCACCATGAAGATCTTCCGGTTCATGCCGGAGAACCGGCAGCGCTTCGCCTTCATGTTTCCCTCCTGGGAGGCAGCGGTCGAAGCGAGCCGGGAGGTCATGCAGGGGGAGTTCGGCCTGCCGGCCGTCTTCCGCATCTCCGATGCGGAGGAGACGCACCGGGGGCTCAAACTCTTCGGCGCGGACCGGCCGGCCTTCGAGAAGCTGATGGCCAGCCGGAAACTCAGGCCCATGGAGCGCTGCCTCTGCATCGGAACCGCCGAGGGGGAGAAGGGGTTCGCCCGGCACGTGAAGAGCCGGATCAAGAAGATCTGCGGCGGCCACGGGGCCATGTACCTCACCGGCTACCCGGTCAGGAAGTGGGAGAAGACCCGGTACAAGGAGCCCCTCATGCGGGAGGACTTCATGGATTACGGCCTGGTGACCGACACCCTCGAGTCCTCCGTCACCTGGGACAATCTCCACACCCTGCACCGGGAGGTCCGGGCCTATATCAAGAGCCGGCCCGGCACCGTCTGCATGACCCACGCCTCCCACTTCTACCCGAACGGCACCAACCTCTATTTCATCTTCGTGCTGAAGCCCGAAAGCATGGACGAGTACCTCCGCTTCTACCGTGGGGTGATCGACCGGATCGTGGCGAACGGCGGGTCGGTGAGCCACCACCACGGCGTGGGCAAGCTGCTCGCCCCCTGGATGGAGGCGCACCTCGGCCGGGAGCAGATGGAGGTGCTCCGGGCCCTGAAGCGGCACTTCGACCCGAACAACATCATGAATCCCGGCGGACAGCTCGCCCTCGATCCGCCGGCGGAGGAAAAAGAATGACGAATGAAAAGACGAAGCCGGGGGAGCTCATCCTTTCCATCGACGCGGGCACCCAGTCGATCCGGGCCGCCACGGTCGATCTGCAGGGGACGATCCGGCACATCGTGAAGACGCCCATCGAGCCCTATTTTTCGGACCAGCCGGGATGGGCTGAGCAGCGGCCCGAGTATTACTGGGAGATGCTCTGCAAGTCCTGCCTCGACCTCTTCGAGACGTCGGCGGAGCCGAAGGAGAGCATCCTTGGCGTGACCCTCACAACCCAGCGGGCCACGGTGATCAATGTCGACGAGAGCGGTGAGCCTCTGCGGCCCGCCATGGTCTGGCTCGATCAGCGAAAGGTGGAGCTCGCCGGCCTGGTGCCGGGGCTCGTGAAAGCCTGCTCGAAGGCGAGCCGCACCCTCAAAATGCTAGAGGGGGTCATGGAGGACTGCGAGGCGACCTGGATCCGCAGGCATCAGCCCGAGGTGTGGGAGAAGACCCACAAGCACCTCCTCCTGTCGGGCTACTTCACCTACAAGCTCACGGGCGAGTTCGTCGACTCCACGGGGAACATGGTCGGGTACATCCCCTTCGACGTGAAGAAGAGCGCCTGGGCCGGCGACCTGGATCTCAAGTGGCGCCTCTTCCCGATCGAGAAAGAGAAGCTCCCGGGCCTTGTGAAGCCGGCCGATCTTCTCGGGGAGATCACCGCGAGGGCTTCCGCCGAGACCGGGATCCCCGAAGGGCTGCCCGTCGTGGCCGCCGCGAACGACAAGGCGTGCGAGATCCTCGGCGCCGGCTGCATCACGCCGGCCGACGCCTGCATCAGCTTCGGCACCATCGCCACCGTGAACGTACAGAGTGACAAGTACGTCGAACTCAGGCCCCTTTGGCCCCCCTACCCCTCGGCCGTGCCGGACCAGTTCTACACAGAGGTGGCGGTCATGCGGGGCGCATGGATGATCACCTGGTTCAAGGAGGAGTTCGGGCTCCAGGAGCGGCTCGAGGCGGCCGAAAAGGGGATACCCCCCGAGGCGCTCATGGACAGGATGGTCCGCGATGTGCCGCCCATCGCCTCGGGGCTCGTGGTCCAGCCCTATTGGACCCCCTCGCTGGAAAAATCGAGCTGCTCGAGGGGGTCGGTCATCGGGTTCTGCGACGTCCACAAAAGGGCCCACCTATACCGGGCGATCCTCGAGGGACTCGTCTTCGCCCTCAAGGAGGGTGCCGAGCTCTCGGAGAAGAAGAACCGCACACAGATCCGGGAGATCCACGTATCGGGCGGAGGCTCCCAGAGCGACTCCATCATGCAGATCACCGCCGACATCTTCGGGATTCCCGCCCGGAGGCCCCATACCCATGAGACTTCGGCCCTGGGTGCGGCCATCGACGCCGCCGTGGGGCTGAAGCTCTTCCCCGACTTCGCGGCCGCGACAAAGGAGATGGCCCGGGTGGGGGCGGTCTTCGAACCGATCGACGGGAATGTCGCGCTCTACCGGAAATTCTATGAGCGGGTCTACCTGAAAATATACAAGCGACTCCTGCCGCTCTTCAGGGAGATGCGGGAGATCACCGGCTATCCGGAGTAGGAAACGTAAGGGCGACCGGCCGGTCGCCCCTATTTGACGAGGGGCAGGATGATCCGAAATGTCGTGGAATCGGGGTAGCGGTCGATCTCCATCTCCCCCCCCATGAAGCGAATGAGCCGGCGGGTGATGTTGAGGCCCCGCCCCCTCCCCTTTCCCCGGTCCACCTTCTTCAGAAGCTCCTCGGGAAAAGCGCCGGTGTTGCTGATCTCGACTATCGCTCTGCCCTCCACACGCGTGCATGAAACCGAGAGGGTGCCGCCGATGCGGGGAATGGCCTTCGTGGCGTTGTTGAGGAGATTGTCGAGGACCCTCTGGATGTTGAGGATATTGCAGGCGATGGAGAGCCCTTCTTCGATGCGGCCCCGGACCATCTTCACATGGTTCAAGTTGAGCTCCCGGATAACCTCCTCGTTGATCCTGAACCGCCGGTCCAGCCTCTCTCCGATGTCGATCCGCTCCACGTCCCCCATGGCGAAGCGGCTCAGTGCGAGCTCCTGAAGCCGGCCCGTCTCCTCGATGATGATGTCGAGGGCCTCGTGCATCTTATCGCGATTCTCTTCGTAAAGGCCCTGGTCGCAGTACCTGCCCAGCCGCCTGGCAAAGCCGGCCGTGGCTATGGCCGGATTCTGGAAGTCGTGGAGGATATCATCGAGCTTCTCGATCTCCACGGCCTGGATGAGCTCTTTGCCCAGGGAGGTGAAGATCTCCAGGTCGACCCGTGTGAACTCCGGGTACTGGTCGAGGGCGTCGAAGACGAGGAAGTGCCTGAAGAAAGGGCCCACCCGGAGGGGCACCAGCAGGATCGAGTGGATGCCGTTGTTCCGGGAGAAGGCCCTCATCTTGGAGTCTACGAGGCGGCTGCGCTGGGGATCCTTGATGAGGATGTAGTCGTCCTGGATGCTCTCATGCTCGAAGACCCCATGCTCCTCGGTGTCGCCGATGAGGGCGGCCATGTAGAGATAATCCTTGATCAGGAACTTGGCACCCACACGATGGTAGCTGTCTCGCCCGGGGTATCCCGCAACCAGGTGAACCGTCTCCTCGTCGTCATCGACGAGAAAGAGCGAGCAGCTCTGGATCTTGATGATATCGGCCAGCTCGGGGATCATGGTCGTGAAGACGTCCTTCAGCTTGATCCCCTCCTGCTTGCTGATCTTCGTGAAGATCTTGTCCTGGATCCTCGCCTTCACCTCGTTGAGGCGCTGGAGCTCTATGATCCGCTTCTTTGCCAGTACGTGGCTGATGCGGCGGGCCAGAAGGGCGGCCGAAAGGACCTCCAGGCGGTTGAACTCGCGGGGGGCCTCGGGGAAGTAGAGCTGAATGACCCCCTCGATCGAATCCCCGGGCTCGACAAAACGCGGGATGCGCAACGGCACGGCGATCATGGACCGGAGGCCGAGCTCTTCCGGGTGCTCCTTGTTGGAATAGAGGGGATCCTCAATGATATTGCTCACAATGTAGCTCCGGTTCTCCCGGACCACCTTTCCCGCTATCGTGTCCTCGAAGGGGATGACCTTTTCCCGCCGGCTATCGTCGAGGCCGTAGGAGCCGTACGAGACCATGACCTCCATCTCGGGGTCGAAGACCCGGATCGAGGCGGCCAGGGCCCTCATGTACTCGACGATCCTCCTGGCCCCGTACAGGAGGATCTCTTTTTCAGAGAGATCCGGGTTGATCTCGATCATGTTGTCCACGAAGTCGATGAGGCCCTCCACGTAAGGCGTGACCACCTCATCGAAGATGGCCTCCTCGCACCCGCCCTCTCTTTCGAGGATCTCGGCGATGACCTCTTTCAATTTGCCGGCTTCTATCCAGGCCACAAGGACCTCCAAAAATAAACTCTGGATGCGTTTATAGCATACCCAATTCAAGAACGTTTGTAAAATCAGAAAAAGCTGTCAGCTGTCAGCTCTGGCCAGACACACAGCACGTCCAATATTTTCCTGGTCCCCGGCACCTGATCCCTGACACCTGATCCCCGATCCCTCAATTTACAGCACCACGGCAATTCGATATATTCGCTCCGCACCGAAAACGGAACCCGAGACGTCAACCATGCTCATAGGCATAGACCATTGGAGCTTTCACAACGCACGGCTTTTCGGCGGCATGCCCCCCGAGGGATTCATCGACAAGGCGGCCGAGCTCGGGGCCGACGGCGTAGGGCTCGACTACTTCATGCTTCCCGGGCGTCTCCGGAGGGACCCGGCCCCTCTCAAGGAGCGACTGGAGGCGCACGGGATGCAGCTCGTCTTCGGCTTCGGCCTGCCCTTCGCGCTCCCGGACGCGGCCTTCTACCTGATGGACAGGCACCGGCGTCGTGCCTTCGAGCTGGCCCACGACCTGAACGCCGACGTGCTCCGCGTAACGGGCGGCCTCGTCCTTCCGGTCCCGGGCCTTCGCCCCCTCCACCTGAGCCTGTCGAGGAGGGCAGAGCCGGCCTGGGTGGCATCCCGGCTCGGTCACCTCTGCCGAGAGGCCCGGGCCGAGGGCCTCATCCTGGCCCTCGAAAACCACAACGACTACACGAGCGGCCAGATCCTGGAGATCCTCGAGCGGGTCGGCTCCGAGGCGCTCCGGGTGACCCTGGACACGGGAAGCCCGGCCTCTCTCGGAGAGGACCCGTACGAAGCGGCCGCACGGCTCGCCCCACACGCGGCCCACGCCCACATCAAGGACGCACGCGGCAGGGGCCTGCGCCGGCGGGCCGTGCCCCTGGGCGAGGGGGAGCTCGACATATCCCGCATGATCGATCTCCTTCGGGGCGCAGGCTACGCCGGCCTGTACGCGGTCGAAGCGGACCTGCCGCCCTGGAGGCGGGCCGAGGAGGAGGGGCAGGCAGCCAGGGACGTTTCCTATCTTCGAGCTTTCGATCGGGACGGGGTCCATTGATCTTTCGCCCGGCTACTGGTATACATTTTCTTCGAATCGAACGCTTGACCGTAAGGAATCGGAATAGGAGATGATCAAGAAAACACTGCAGAAAATGGTGGAGTCGCGAGTCCCCATGGACCGGATATCGCGGCTCGACATCGACCTGAACGAGTACGGCTACGATCCCTGGGGGTTTCATCTCGAGACCTCGAAGGTCGTCATGCTGTTCTCCCAGTGGTTCTACCGTTGGTACTTCCGGGTCGAGACCTTCGGCATCGAGAACGTCCCCACCGGGCGCGTGATGCTCATTGCAAACCACAGCGGCCAGCTCCCCATGGACGGAGCCCTCATCGGGACGGCCATGATGCTCGACGCCGAGCCGCCACGCCTGATTCGCAGCATGATCGAGTACTGGGCACCCAAGGTCCCTTACGCCAGCACATTCTTTCTGCGCATGGGCCAATGCATAGGACTTCCCGAGAACTGCCAGAGGCTGCTCCGCAAGGACGCGGCCCTGCTCATCTTCCCCGAGGGGGCCAAGGGGTGCGGGAAGACCTGGCAGCACCGGTACAAGCTCCAGAGTTTCGGCACCGGCTTCATGAGGCTCGCCCTCACAGCCGAGTGCCCCATCGTGCCTGTGGCCGTAATCGGCGGCGAGGAGATGGCCCCGAGCTTTGTCAACATGCGACGGACCGCCCGGCTTCTCGGGATGCCGTACTTGCCGATCACCCCCACATTCCCGTTGACCGGGCCCTTCGGCTTGATCCCGTACCCGACCAAGTACCGGCTCCACTTCGGACGGCCGGTCCTCTACCAGGGGGACCCCAACGATGAGGACGAGGTCGTCGAGGAGATGGTGGACGACGTGAAGTTCAGACTCCAGGCACTGATCGACGACGGTCTCCGGCAGCGCCGGCACATCTTCTGGTAGAGGGGAGGGGGATCCATGGCGCCGACCGCAAAAGAAAATAAGAGCCGCGTGCCCGCCAAGAGGGAGCCGGGCGGCAAGATCCTCATCACCGGTATTGCGGGGGCCCTGGGGAAACTGCTTGCAAAGCGCCTGGCCCGGACCGAGAAAGTGGCCGGGATCGACCTGCGCCCTTTCCACGGCCGGCCCAAGAGGATCGAGTACCACCAGATCGACATCCGCAAGCGCAAGGCCGAGAACATCTTCCGCAAAGAGAAGCTCAAGGCCGTGGTCCACCTCAACATCCTCCACAATCCCCAGGCCACCCAGGACGAACGCATCGAGTTCAACATCACCGTCATGAACCGCCTGGTCGAATACTGCGTGAAGTACCGGGTACCCAGGCTCGTGATACTGAGCAGCGCCGATGTGTACGGTCCGAATCCGAGGAACCCCGCCTTCCTCACCGAAGAGGCGCCCCTCAAGGCGGGGTGGAGGTTCGCAGGGATCCGAGACATGATCGAGATCGACCTGCTCGCCTCCAACTTCCTCTGGCAGCACCGCGGCACCAAGACCATGATCCTGCGGCCGGTCCACATCATCGGCCCCACGGTCCGGAACAACTTCAGCAACTATCTCCGGTTCAAGGCTGTGCCCCTCATGGCCGGGTTCGATCCGATGATCCAGGTCATCCACGAGGAGGACGCGGTCGAGGCGATCGCGGCGGCCGTGCAGGCGAGGGCCACCGGCATCTTCAACATCGAGGGCCCGGGCGCGGTCCCGATATCCGTGATCATCAAGGAACGCGGGGCCGTTCCGGTCCCGATCCCCAGCATCCTGGCGCCGGCCTTCTGGCGTTGGTTCCGGCGCTACATCTACCTGGTGTCGGGACGGCACATCAAATTCTCCACCGCGGACATGGACTATCTGCGCTACCCGTGCAACGTGGACGGCGCCAAGGCCCGCGAGACACTGAAGTTCCAGCCGAACTACACCCTTCGGGACACGATCACCAGCCTGAAGCGCTGATGCCCACAACCTCCATTGCCGTATGCTCCGATTATGACCCTGTTCTTGTAATGGAGGCCCTGGAGCGGTGCCTGGAGCCGCTCGGCGGCATGGGGCGCTTCGTCAGGCCGGGCGACACGGTCCTGCTCAAGGTCAACCTCCTGCTCGGCGTGCCGCCGGAGCGGGCGGTGACCACCCACCCTTCGGTCGTGCGGGCCGTGGCCGAGCTGGTGAAGCGGGCCGGCGGGGAGCCCTGGATCGGCGACGCCTCCGGGGTTTACGGGCTCACCGGCAAGGCGCTGCGCGTGGCCGGCTTCGCCGCCGTGGCCGAGGCGACCGGGGCCCGGCTCGTGAACTTCGAGAAGGCGGGCTCCCGGAAGATCGACCTTCCCGAGAGCCGCGTACTCGACGCCGTGTACGTGGCAAGGCCCGTGCTCGAGTGCGGCGTGCTCATCTCCCTCCCAAAGCTCAAGACCCACCAGTACACGCGCATGACCGGGGCGATCAAGAACTCCTTCGGATTCATCCCGGGCGGCGAAAAATCCCGCATCCACATGGCCGCCCGTACCGAGGAGCGATTCTGCGAGGCCCTGGTGGACATCTTCGAGATCCGAAGGCCGGACCTCTTCGTCATGGACGCCGTGGAGGGGATGGAGGGACAGGGGCCCACGGCAGGGCGGCCGATCCGCTCGGCCCTGCTCCTGGCCGGGACCGACCCGGTCGCCCTCGACGCCACGGCCTCGGCCGTCATGGGGATCGACGACCCGGCCATGATCCACACCACGCGCATCGCCCACGAGCGCGGCCACGGCGAGATCGACCTCGACCGGATCGCCCCGGCCGGCCCGCCCCTGGCCGAGGTGCGCCGCCCCTTCCGCACCGCCGGGATCGCCCGGGCCATGGTCTACTCCCTGCCCGGCCCCCTCCACCGAATGGCCTTCCGCCAGCTACGGTCCTACACCTCCATCCGGGTAGACGAAGAGCGTTGCGTGAAGTGCGCCTCCTGCAAAAAAGGCTGCCCGGCCGACGCGATCCGCATGGACCCGTACCCCGAAGTGGACGAGGCCGCGTGCATCAAGTGCTACTGCTGCCACGAGCTCTGCGCCGAAAAGGCCCTCTACCTAAAACAGTCCCTGGGCGGCCGCATCCTCGCCCGCATCCTCATGCCGGAGATGACGGTGGAACGGGAAGAAATGTAGGGGCACGGCATGCCGTGCCCGCATGCCGTGCCCATTCCTCGAGACCCACATGAAACAAAACAAACAACGCCGTCCCCTCCGACTCCAACAATACGACTACTCCCAGGCAGGCGCGTACTTCCTGACGATCTGTGTGCATAACCGCAAACACCTGTTCGGAAACATCGAAAATGGACAAATACATCTGAACGATGCAGGATGTGTGGTGAAACGATGCTGGATTGAAATTCCGCGTCATTTTAGTTTTATCGAATTGGACAAATTCGTTGTCATGCCGAATCATATGCATGGAATCATTATCATCCCGGACATCCGTAAGGGCACGGCATGCCGTGCCCCTACATTGGAAAAATTTGGAAACCCGGTACCGGGATCGTTACCGACAATTATCCGATCGTTCAAATCCGCTGTGACAAGGACGATAAACATAATCCGCGACACTCCCGGCATCCCTCTATGGCAACGCAACTACTACGAACACGTAATGCGAGACGAAGACGCCCTCAACCGCACCCGCGAATACATCATGCACAATCCACTGCGCTGGGATCTAGACAGAGAAAACCCCCAGCGCACCGGCGAAGACGAATTCGACCGATGGCTGGCGGCCCATAAAGCACGACCGGATAAAGCACAGATCAAACCGTAGGGGCGCGGCAAGCGGCGCACCTACCGGTTAATCAACGAGGCAATTTAAGGGCGACCGCCGGTCGTCCCTACGGGTGTGGCGACGTGGCGATGTAGGGGCACGGCATGCCGTGCCCTGCAAGGGCGCGATGAATCGCGCCCCTACGGTGTATCAAATCGAACAAGGGGGAATCTATGCGGATTTTGCTTGATGGCCTTGTGCTTTTTTTCGGCCTGACCATTTTCTTTATTCCTGTCTCGGCCACCTGCGGGATTCCGCCGGACTACGACTGCTCCCAGGAGGAGGGCCTTTCGCCGATAGAGGATTTCTTCGGCCCGGGCAATGTGAACGGGATCTCGGGGAACGGGGCCCTTTCGGCGGGGTTTGCCGAGGAGGGTGAGCTCACGCTCGTGCGATGGCCGAGCCCGAGTTACTTCGACCAGATCTGCTACCTCACTCCATTCCTATCCCCCTCGTGCGAATCCCGCCAGAGCCCCTACCACGGGGCCGAGGAGAACATGGGCTCCTTTGCCGGGCTCCACTACCGGGCCCGGGGAGAGCTCCCGCGCATGTCCTGGTTCCGGGACGAGCCGTGGACCCACAGCCAGCATTATGTCTCGGACCGGTCGAACGTGCTCGCGACCCGGGCCGAGAACGCCTGCCTCGGCATTACGGTGGAGGCCTTCGACTTCGTCATGCCCGGACGGGACGTGCTGGTGCGCCATTACAAGATCACCCGCTCTCCTGGTTCGCCCGTGGAGGAGGCCGCCTTCATCTACTTCGAGAACCTCGAGCCGGCCGTGACCAAGATCCCCTACGCTCCGGTAGCGGACTCCCTGCTCGACCCCTACAACGACTTCGCCGTGCTCTACAGCTCCGACCTGGACGCCCTGGTCCACTTCCGGCCCCAGGAGCGAAATTACGAAGCCCTTCCCCGGCCGGACGCACCCCAGTCCGAGATCGACCGCTTCGTGGAGCGCCTCGACGAGACCTTCCCCCTCAACCCGGCCTTGGCCGAGGAACCGGTCTACATCGCCGTGGGGGCCGACTTCGGCCTCAATGCATCGGGCCGGCCGGCCCGGTCCGACGGCCATCAGTGCGGGAGCCAGGAGCATCTCCTTCCAGGGCCGCTCAAAGCCCAGGGCGCCTTCTATGACGCCCGGGACGGGCGCCTGAACAATGTGTCGGCCGCCTCGGGCCTGGTCTCGGCCGCTCTGCTCAAGGCGATAGAGCCCGGCTTCGAGACGGCCGAGTACACGGTCTACCTGGCCTTTGCCGGCACGGCGAACGAGGCCCTCTTCCTCCTCGAGGACTCCCGGGCCAGGGGATTCGACGCGAACTTCGAGGAGACCGAACAGTTCTGGGCCGACTGGCTCTCCCGGGCCGCCCTGCCCGACACGGACGACCCCCTCATCCTGGCCACGGCCCGCCGGACCCTGATCACCATGCGCAACTACTTCGACAAGCGCACCGGCGCCTTCGTGGCCTCCATCACAACCCAGCCCCCTTACAACGTGAACTGGCCCCGCGACGGGGTCTACTTCGCCTACCTGGCCGACGTGGCCGGCTTTCCCGAGATCGCGGAGGCCAACATGCGCTTCCAGGCCCGGGTTCAGCGTGACTGCCGGGACCGGTCCGCCCCGAACTACGACCTCTTCTGCGCCATGGAGCCCCTCTACCGGCTCGAGCACGGGTGGTACCTGGACGGGACCTACGACATGGCCTACTACGCAGACGGGGTCCACGGCGGCCCCCTCTTCTTCGAGATCGACAACTCCGGGTTTGCCGCCTGGATGATGTGGGAGCACTACCGATTCCTGGATTCGGAGGAGGGGGCTCGCTATCTCTGCTCGGAAACCGAGGAGGGTTCGGGGAGCATCTACGAGGCGATACGGCGCACGGCCGATTCGCTCGGCCGGTGCCGCACCCCGGGGGACGAGTCCGGGCTCCAGTGCTACGCCTTCGAGGACGACAACATCGAGCTGAAGCAAACCCTCACCGGCGCGATCACGGTCTACATGGCCCTGAGCTCGGCCATCCAGGCGGGTTCGGTCTGCGGCGAGTCCCAAGAGGTGATCGACCGCTGGATCGACCGTCTCGAGGAGCTCTCCTGTGCGATCGACGCAAACTTTTGGGACGAGGAGAGGGGCCGCTACAGGCACGGCCATGCCGGGGCCTACCTGCTCTGGCCGGCGAACTATCCCCTGGAGGCGGATCGCCTCGACTCTCAGAGCCGCTACCTCTTCGAGACCATGGTGCCGACCCTCACCAAGGAGGCCCAGGGGAGCTCCTACGCTCCGAAGGTCACCCTGGCCCTTGCCAAGCGGGGCTGGGACACCGGGGAGCCGGGCCGCGACCTCGACTGGGCGATCCGGATCTTCAACCGGGATCTCCCCACCACTGATACGCGCCACTACGGGGAGGGGGTCGTAATCGCCGACATCGACGGGGACGGGACCAAGGACTACGACAACCGGGTGGCCATCCCCCATCTCTGGGAGGCGACGCTCAACTTTCTGTCGGCCGCGGCCTTCTATGGCACCCGCGAGCCCGAAGGGGCCGGGGAGGAGGAGGCGCTGGAGCACGGGGACCACTGCGGGTGCAGCGTGGTGGGCGCCGGGGGGCTCCGCTCGGCGGAGGAGCCGGAGGAAAGCCGGGGGCAAGGTCCCGGGGCGATGGGCGCAAACCTGGTCCTCGTGCTTCTGCCGGTGGTTTTGATTCTACTGAAGAAGAAGAGACTAAGGGATTTCCTGTCTCACTTTGCCGACCTGACTATGCGGAAACCGAGAAACTGAGTCTTGCCTGAGGGGGTGACACCCCACCTAAAGGCGGAGCGACATAGCTTTGGGCCGTTGTTCCATCCTCCGCCTCGATGTAACCTGTCAAAGCCCCCTATGGGGCCAGCCGGGTCGTTTAACGGAGAATCCAAAAAATAATCCTTGCCATACCAGTCCCAGGTCCACTCCCACACATTTCCGTGCATATCGTAAAGCCCCCAGGCATTTGGAGCCTTCATGCCAACGGGGTGTATCTCTCTACCTGAGTTTCCACTGTACCATCCGGCTCGTCCCAGATCCGACTCCGTGTCTCCTGTATGGAATCGCGTCGTGGTTCCGGCACGACACGCGTATTCCCACTGGGCCTCCGTCGGAAGACGGTAACCATTCGCACCCTGGTTCCTGAATACCAAAATTCCATTCATCCAGTATGCTGGTTTCAAGCCCTCCCGTTCAGATAGTTTGTTACAGAACTTCACCGCCTGGTACCACGTCACCAGCTCTACCGGGCACTCCCTACCGCAGGGTGTGTTCCCGCTCGGATTATTTCCCATCACTTCCCCCCACTGCCCCTGAGTGACCTCCGTTGCACCCGCATAAAAAGCTCTACTGATTTTCACGAGATGGCGATGCTCGTTGTCATCGCGCTCCTCCTCCCCCGTCAGGCTCCCCATCAAGAATTCCCCTGCCGGAATCAATACCAACTTCATTCCCAGACTGTTTGTCAATATTTTATTTTGACAGCCCCACAGAGCTAAGAGGCAAAATAAAAGAAGAGTAAAAATCGCCTTCCTCATTTTCTTTATTGTTCCTCGTGCTGTTTTCCTAATCGTCCCGTCAACACATGGGCTTGCTCTTTTAAAGGAAAGACCGAGATCCCTTTGTAGTGGAGAGGAATTCGCCCCTTCAAATACGGAAGTTCAATTTCCTGCATATCGTTGTCCATGTAAAGGGCCAAGAAAAAATATTCATCAATCAGCAATTTTTCCAGTTCTCCATGATTTTCATCTTTCAAAAACATGAGTCTGTCGGATTCGATTTGTTTCTGAATGGATTCTCCGCCAAGCCACCGGAGAACCACATAATTTAAATCGCCGGAATTCTTGTTTCCGTGAATCAAAATATTTTGATCGTCTAGTTCATCGGAATACTCATCGAGAAAGCTATAAACATCCTGATTAGAACTATCCCTTTCATGAAACAGCTCATCTTTATCGATATAAAAATTATTCAATTGAAATAGAACGGGTGTGGCTATTTTAGGACGACGCTGGTTACAGGTTTCCAACGGTCTTTTG
>CAZFWM010000102.1:0-20911 GCA_964522545.1 uncultured Thermodesulfobacteriota bacterium | reverse complement strand
GAGGAATTCCGTTAGGGAAATTCAGGCAGGAGAACTTCTGACTGTCGAGTTCTTTATAGAAGAGGATAAAATCTTCTTTGGACCACGCCACGTCGATACCGGGCTCCCACACCTCCGGATCGCCGGCCGTCCCCGAGGCCGGGTCGCCCCAACCTGCAGGATTTTCGTGGATGTCTTCGCAGCCGATATCGGTGTAGGTCCACTCCGTTACCGTATTCGTTGCCCAGTCGTTGAATGCGTCGGTGAATATGGGGTAACTGGTGTTCATCTTGATGACTTCGACACCCAGTTCGACGCTCCTGTCGATCTGATCCTTCATCTGTCTCGTGTACTTCGGATGGGGCTCGTAGTGGTCGATGTTCCAACTCAGGAACTTGTTGGACGAGAGCGACGACGTCCCTACGACCGACTGACCCAACCGAATGGGTGCCTGGGGATAGACCTGGTCCACGCCAGGATCCGTCGAGTCCAGGTAGTTCTCGAAATCTTGGAGAGTATTCTCCAATTCATTGTAGATCCCCTCGACATCCGCACCGCCGGTAGGCAGATCCTTGCGCTCCACATGGATGGTCACCGGGTGGGCACCGGTCCCATTACTGTCCGTGGCCTTCAGAAGAAGCACGACGGACCCCTGATGGTCATGGGTGGGGGGCCAAGATACGTACCACGTGACCTCATCGTATTGGCCACCGATGGTTGGTGCTACCTTCACACTGGCACCGTCGAGAATCGGCTCCAGGTCCCAGCTCGATATGCCTTGGGTGTCGGATTGGGTCGCGGTCACTGTGAAAGTGACCGTGTCCCAGGTGTTCGGGAAGGTCCAAGAACTGGTCTGGTCTCCGGGAGGCGTTTGGACGAAGGTCGGCTGCCCAAAGGCGACGGCGGCATAGGCGAGTATGGCCCACACGGAGAAGAGTGTACGAAACAGTAGTATTCTCATGTCAACTATTATTATCGTCCCCTCTTTCGGTCTGATCGTTTCGTTTGTTTTCGGTAAAGGTAATATAGAAGTTCGCCATGTCAACCATTATATCACACTTTCGGTGAGAATAGGTTCATCGGGGGTACTGCCGCGACGGCAGCATGAAGAGCGCGCCCAGGCCTGCGCGCTAGAGGCCGTCAATGATCGCGTTGAAGGTCTTGCTCGGCCGCATCTGCGCCTCGGCCTTGGCCGGGTCCGGCAGGTAGTAGCCGCCCATGTCCACGGGTTTGCCCTGCGCGGCCAGGAGCTCCTCGGTGATCTTTGATTCCGCGGCTTCCAGGTCGGATGCGACCTGGGTGAAGCGGTCCTTGATCTCCTTGTTCCTATCCTGCGAGGCAAGCGCCCGGGCCCAGTACATGGCCAGGTAGAAGGTGCTGCCGCGGTTGTCGATCTCGTTGACCTTTCGCGAGGGATAGCGCGCGTTCTCCAGATACGCGCCGATGGCCGCGTCCAGGGTCTCGGCGTACAGGGTCGCTCTCTCATTGCCCGTGTTCTTGGCGATGAGCTCCAGGGACGGCACCAGGGCGCAGTACTCGCCCAGGGAATCCCAGCGGAGGTGGCCTTCCTTGAGCAGCTGCTGCACGTGCTTGGGCGCGCTCCCGCCGGCGCCGGTCTCGAACAGACCGCCGCCGTTCATGAGCGGGACGATGGAGAGCATGCGGGCGCTCGTGCCGAGCTCCAGGATCGGGAACAGATCGGTGAGGTAATCCCTGAGCACGTTTCCGGTGGCCGAGATCGTGTCCTCGCCCTTGCGGACGCGCTCCAGGGAGAACCGCATGGCCTCTACGGGCTTCATGATCCGGATATCCAGGCCCCGGGTGTCGTGGTCCGGGAGATACTTCTTCACCTTCGCGATGATCTGCCGGTCATGGCCCCGCTCCTCGTTCAGCCAGAAGATGCACGGCGACCCTGTCGCTCGGGCCCGAGCCACGGCGAGCTTGATCCAGTCCCGGATCGGTGCGTCCTTGACCTGGCACATGCGAAAGATGTCGCCGGTCTCGACGGTCTGCTCGAGCAGCGTTTTGCACGACTCGTCCACCACTCGGAACGTGCCGGCGCCGGGCGCCACGAAGGTCTTATCGTGGGAGCCGTACTCCTCGGCCTTCTGGGCCATGAGGCCGACGTTGGCCACACTGCCCATGGTGGCCGGATCGAACTGCCCGTTGCGTTTCGCGTTTTCGAAAATCTCACCGTACATGGTCGCGTAACATCGGTCCGGGACCATGGCGATGCAGTCCTGGAGCTCGTCGTCGCGGTTCCACATCCTGCCGCCGTCGCGCACCACGTTGGGCATGGACGCGTCCACGATGATATTGTTCGGCACGTGCAGGTTGGTGATGCCCTTGCGGGAGTCGACCATGGCCAGGGCGGGTTGTTTCTCGTAGGCCGCCTCGATATCCGCCTTGATCTCCGCCTGCTTGTCCGCGGGCAGGCGGTCGAGCTTGTCGTAGACGTCCTGAAGTCCGTTGTTCAGGTTGACGCCGATCTCCTTGAGCAGGCCGGCGTGCTTGTCCAGCGCCTCCTTGTAATAGACGGCCACGGCGTGTCCGAACAGGATCGGGTCCGAGACCTTCATCATGGTCGCCTTGAGGTGCAGCGACAGGAGCACGCCATCCCTGCGCGCCTCCTCGATCTGCTCCGCGTAGAAGGCGCGGAGCGCGGCCACGTCCATGTGCGTGGTGTCGATGACTTCCCCTGCCAGCAGGGCAAGGCCGTCTTTCTTTCCGGTCGCCTTGCCGCCGCCATCCAGGAACTCGATGCGGACGGTACAAGCTTTCTCCATGGTCATGGAATTCTCGTGGGCGAAGAAATCTTTTCCGGACATGTGCGCCACCCGCGCCCTGGAGCCCGACTCGGGCCACGGTTTCATCATCTTGTGCGGATTCTTCCGGGCGAAATTTTTCACGGACGTGGCCGGACGGCGGTCGGAATTGCCTTCACGGAGAACCGGGTTCACGGCACTGCCGAGCACCTTGGCGAATCGCGTCTGTAAGGCCCGCTCCTCACCGGTCTCGGGCTCCTCGGGATACTCGGGAATGTCATATCCCTTTTCCCTCAGCTCTTTGATCGTGGCCTTAAGCTGGGGGATCGAGGCGCTGATGTTCGGCAGTTTGATGATGTTGGCGTCCGGGGTCTTGGCGAGCTCTCCGAGCTCGGTCAGGAAATCCCCGATCCTCTGGTGCTCCTCGAGCTTGTCCGGGAAATTGGCGATCACGCGGCCGGCCAGGGAGATATCCTTGGTCTCGACTTCAATACCGGAGCCCTTGAGATACTTCTGCACGATGGGCAGCAGGCAGTACGTCGCCAGTGCCGGGGCTTCGTCGACCTGGGTCCAGCTGATCTTTGTTGTGTTCATTGATGGTTCTCCTTACTAAGGCGTATGTCCAGTTAGATAAATGTTATCAAAGTAGATGTTATGATGAAAGGCTCTGGCCCGAGGTTTTGCGACGAGAGGCCGAGCGCTGCCTGCGGTTTTATGCAACGTTAGGGGTACCTGTTACAACCTGGACATCCGGGCTTGCGCGAAGCGGCTCTGTCCGTCAGAATCGGAAGTCATGAACGTACTGCTCATCAATCCGCCATTCCAGAGGCTCAAGGGAATGGAAAGCCTTCATTTCCCTCTGGGCCTGGGATATGTTGCGGCAGCGGCCGCTCGGGACGGACATGACGTAAGGATTTATGACGCTGAGCTTTCACCAAAAGGGGAAGACCGGAAACCGATCGAAGATGTCTCCCTGCTGGATTCCCACCACAAGTTTGTCCGGAGTCTGGAAGACCATGGTCACCCCATATGGAGGGAGGTTTCCCGGTTCCTGAACATGTTCCGCCCGGATGTCGTGGGGATCACGCTCCTGACCCCCCTGTACGGTTCCGCGAGAAGAGTAACCTCCCTCTGCAAGGAATTCAGCAGCCAATGCACAGTGGTCTGGGGCGGTGTCCACCCCACCATCATGGCGGATGAAGTCCTGCGGGCGGAGAAGAACGTGGACTATGTGGTCAGAGGTGAGGGGGACATCACGTTCAGGGAATTGCTCGGCTCCCTGGAAAGAGGCGGCAGTGATCTTCATCGGGTCGATGGCCTCTCTTTTCGGGACAAAGGGACCGTCAAACACAACAAGAACCGAACCATCATCAAGGAGCTGGACAGCCTTCCTTTTCCGGCCAGGGACCTGCTTCTGAACGAAGCCCCTGACAACCGGATCTTCAGGAACATCATGAGCAGCCGGGGGTGCCCTTACAACTGCGCGTATTGTTCTTCCACGCAGTTCTGGACCCGAAAGGTCAGATATCGATCGATCCCCGATGTCATTCGTGAGATCAGACACCTGATCGATCGCTACCAGGTCACCGAGTTGGAATTCTGGGATGACACCTTCACGCTGAACCGAAAACGAACGAGAGATTTCTGCGAGAACATCATTTCCGAGAAACTGAATCTATCCTGGTGGTGCAACACGAGGCCGGATCGCGTCGACGAAGACATCCTGAGGACGATGAAGAAGGCAGGCTGTGACATGATTCATATCGGTGTCGAGTCGGGCAGCGAAAGGACCTTGTCGTACCTGGACAGGGAACTCTCCATAGCGGATGTGAAGAAGGCTTCAAGGCTGCTTCTCCGCTGTGGCATCAACTGGACCGGGTACTTCATGATCGGATTCCCTTACGAGTCGGTCGAGGATATCGAAAAGACCAGGGAATTGATGCGCGGCCTGTCGGTCTCAGGGGCACAACTGAGCGTCTTTACCCCTTACCCGGGAACCCGATTGTTTGAGATCTGCAAGAAGGAAGGGCTGATACCGGACAATCCGGAGTGGAGTCATTTTTCCCACCAAAGTCCTGAGAATCATTTTGTGAAGAACATCGGCAAGGAGGAATTCGCCAGGATCGTCACGGAAACGGCACAGGAATTCGACAGGGCCAACAAATCGCTTCGGACCCGTATGCGCCGCGTGATGGCCCGCCGGAAGTATTACCTTCACAACCCGGGGGTCTTTTTCAAAAAGTTGAGAATCGGACTGAGCGCCCGTTTTTCGTGAGCGTGCGGGGAGCCGCACGCCTGTTTTTTCGAGAGCGTAGCATGTTTGTCAACGGAATCGAGAATTCTTCAGGTCAAGAGGAGAAACACCACCGGTCTTTTCTTGCTCGATTTTCCGATTTCTGTTACATTTTCCCTGTCTTGCTGAAAAACAAAAGCCCTATATTTTTCTGTCATTGCCCCATGAACCACCCCGTGTTGCGGGGAGCCCGGTGAGCGCCGACAACGAGACCAGACCTCTTCCTTCTGCGGTCATCTACGCGCTGTTCTTTTGCTCCGGCGCCACGGCGCTGGTGTTCGAGACCCTGTGGTTTCGCCTGGCCGGGTTGGCCTTCGGCAACAGCCTGTGGGCGAGCAGCCTCGTGCTGGCGAGCTTCATGGGCGGGCTCGCCATTGGCAACGGCGTTGTCGGCCGGTGGGGGGATCGTCTACGCGACCCCTTGCGCGCCTACGGGCTCCTTGAGCTGCTCATCGGGACGCTCGGGCTGGGGCTCGTCTTCCTCTTCCCTCTGCTGAACGCGTTCCTGGCCCCCGTATTTCGCCATCTCACAGCCTGGCCCTGGGCGCTCAACTTCGTTCGCCTCGGTCTGGCCTTCTTCCTGATGCTTCTGCCCGCGGCTGCGATGGGGGCCACCCTGCCGATCCTGGTCCGGGAGCTCTGTACCCGCCGGCGCGCCTTCGGCGACTCCCTCGGGCTCCTGTATGGGCTGAACACCCTCGGCGCCATGGTGGGGGCCCTCGCCGGGGAGTTCGTCCTGATCGAGCGCTTCGGCGTCCGCGGCACCGCCGCGGTCGCGGCCACCGTCAACCTGGGCGTTGCTCTGGTCGTGCTGCGGGGGGGCCGGCACTGGGGCACCTCAGAGCGACCGGCTGATCCAGGGCCGGCGGTCAACCCAGAGCGGCCTCGGCTCACCCTGCGCGCCCTGCGCCTGCTCCTGGCCGCGTTCCTGGCCGGTGGATTGCTCCTGGCCCTGGAGGTGGTGTGGTTTCGCACTCTCCGCCTGCACATCTTCGGGACGAGCATTGTGTTCGCCGTGATGCTCGCGGTCGTGCTGGCGGGAATCGGGATCGGCGGGTTCCTCGCCTCCCGGTACTTGCGGCTCCGCCGGCAGGACCGGCTGGCCGCCGCGACCGGCCTGCTCTCTGGCGCCGCGGTCGTCCTCACCCTGACCCTGTACGCGTCCCCCGCCCTGGGCCTCGACCTGGCGTGGAGCCACACGGGCTGGTGGGTCTTCATCGGGCGAGCGATACGGTTGATGCTCCCGGTCTGCATCCTGTCCGGGGCCTTGTTCACGTTTCTCGGTACGGAGCTCCACACCGAGCTGGGCTCGGAGATACGCGCCGCCGGCTACCTGACGCTCGCCAATACCGTCGGTGCGATGCTCGGGGCGCTGGTCGCGGGCTTTTTGCTTCTGCCCGGCTGGGGGCTCGAGGCCTCCTTCGCGGTCCTCGCGCTCGGCTACGGGGGCGTGGGGCTGCTCGCCGTGCGTTGGCCGCCGGGGGGGCTGCTCCGCCCGGAGCGCGTCGCGCTGACCGCCGCCGGGATCGCCTTCCTGCTCGCCTGCGCACTCTTTCCACGGGGGATCGTGAGCGCGCGGATCTTCGCCACCTCCTACGAGCGCTTCACGAAAGACGGCGCCTACCTTGAGGCGCTCCGCGAGGGCTCCAACGAGATCATCTTCTACCTGCGCGCCGACCGGTTCGGCCGTCCCTATTACCACCGCCTCGTCACTAATGGCTACTCCATGTCCGCCACGCACACGCCGTCTCAGCGGTACATGAAGCTCTTCGTCCACCTGCCGGCCGCCCTCCACCCGCAGCCGCGGCGCGCGCTGCTCATCTGCTACGGCGTCGGCCAGACCGCCAAGGCGCTTACAAACACCACCGGCCTGGAGCGCATCGACGTGGTCGACATCTCACGCGATGTTGTCGAGCTGGGCGAGCTCGTCTTCCCTTCTCCCGCCGACCACCCGCTGCGCGACCCGCGCGTCCGGGTCACCATCGAAGACGGGCGCTTCTTCCTCCAGACGACGGACGAGCGCTACGATCTGATCACCGGCGAACCTCCGCCGCCCCTGGGGCACGGCGTGGTCAACCTGTACACGCGCGAGTACTTCCAGCTCACCCACGACCGCCTGGCGCCGGGCGGGATGGCGACCCACTGGCTGCCTGTTTTCGAACTCCACGAGTCCGACCTGCGCGCCATCGTGCGCGCCTGGGTGGATGTGTTCCCCGAGTCGTCCCTGTGGATCGGCTGTGCGGACCAGTGGATCCTGCTCGGGGTGCGCGAAGGCGGGCGCCCCGTCGGCGAGGAGGAGTTCCGCCGTCCGTGGCAGGATCCCCGAGCGGGTGCCGAACTCCGCGACCTGGGCGTCGAGTCGCCCGAGCAGCTCGGGGCGCTGTTCGTCCTCGATGGCGAGGGGATGCTCGAACTCGCCGGTGACGTCCCACCGCTCACCGACGCGTTTCCCCACTTACGCATCCTCCCGCGAGGGGCGGAGCCGGCAAAGTTCTACCCGCTGCTGCTCGATCCGGACAAAGCCAAGGCCCGGTTCCTGGAGAGCCAGCACATCCGACGTCTTTGGCCGAAGGCCCTGCGGAGTGCCGGCCTGCGCCACTTCGCCGCCCGATTGGCGTTCCACGATAGCATGTCCCGTGTGAAGTTCGGTCCCAGGCGCGACCGGATCGTCGAGCTCGCGGAGCTGCTCACTGTGACGGACTACCGGGCCCTCGTCCTCTGGAAGCTGGGGACGACCGCCGACGAGCTGCGGCTTCTCGAGGCCGAGCTGCGCGACCGCCCGGCTCCCGGCCATCCCGATCCCGCGGTCCACCGCCTGCTCGGGCACCGCGCTCTGGCCGACCGGGACTACGCCGCGGCCGCGACCCACTATGGCGTCGCGAACGAGCGCGAGGCCGGAGACGCCGCGACGCTCTCCCTGTTGGTGCTCGCCCTCTACCTGGACGGCCGCCCGGACGAAGCCGAACAAGTCGTGGCGGGAGGACCGCCGGACCTTCTCACGCCCGAAGCGCTGGGGCTGCTGCGCAAGCGATTCGCGCCCGGATCGATGTCGGACTTGCATGAGTTGCCTTGAGCCTGGATGAGATTTCCCATGGAGCCGGTTCCTTCTCGTCGCCCCCAATTCATCCTGATTTTCCTTTTCTTCCTGATCGCGTCCTGTCACGGAGAGGGGGATCGGCCGCCGCATCCCCGGCGCGACACCTTCTGCCCATCGGGGCCCGGGGAGACATTTCGGACCTTTCTCGATGACGGTCGGCCCGCCCTCTGCCCGGACGAAACCGGGGGCGGCGCCTTCGGGCACTGGATGGTCGACTCCCACGACCTGCCCGCCTTTCGCTATACTCTCGATCACCACCGCGATTCCAGGGCCTCCTATTTCACGAGCTGGGGGGAGTCCCGGGACCACTGGCACCAGCTCGGGAACGACGCCGTCACGGCCACGGCCCACAACGAGGGATATTTGCAGCTCTGGCACTGGGGCCGCGGTGGAAAGTGCATCAACCGGTACCGGCCTGGCACCGGCGATCACTCCGGGGGATTTCGCTTCGTGAAGTCGGGTCGTGCCGTGTGGAACACGCTGTACGACCCGGCCTCGTTCGATGAATTCCACAGGGACTTCGGCCTCGGGTATTTCCAGAAAGAAACCCTGCGCGACGGCCTCCTCCTCCGTGAGCGCCTCTTCGTGCCCTACGGAGACGACCCGGTCGTGGTCTCCGAGACGGAGGTGGAGAACCTCGCCCCGGAGGCCCGCGAGATCTCCCTGTACGAATACTGGGACTCGAACCTCTGCGAGCTTCTCCCGGCCCCCATCATGACGGCCCCCCTCGGGCGGGTCTTCGAAGAGGCTCGGTGGGCCTTCAATGAAAATTTCCTCGTCTCCACCGCATGGGACGAGATCGACCGGATCCTCTTCGTCACCCCTCACCTCGCCCCCGGTGTGTGCCCCCCCGCGATGGACGCCGTATCCACGGAGGACTACTATCCGGCCTCGACCTTCCTGGCCCCCCTCATCGGGGAACCGGATGCCTGGCACACGGACCAGGACCGGTTCTTCGGCGGGGGCGGCCCGTTCAGGCCGGACGCCGTGGCCAGCGATCTCCCCTCCGCGCTCCTGCCCGGGCCGTGGCCGGAGATCGGGAAGGCCTGCCTCGTCTTCCGGAAGGACCTGCGCCTGGGGCCGGGCGAAAAGAGGTCCGTCTCCTACGCATTCGGGTACGGCCCCCGGGAGGATATCCCCGGGCTCGTCGAGCGCTACCGGGAGGCCCCGGAGGAGCATTTCGAGACCACCCTTGATTCGTGGACTCAAGACCGGGTCGACTTCGTGACGCCCGAGGCCCCCTGGCTCCGCAGAGAGATGCTCTGGCACGGCTACTACCTCCCGGCCGGGGCCTTCTACGAGGACTACTTCGACTCCCACATCGTCAACCAGGGGTCCGCCTATGCCTACACGCAGGGATTCAACGGGGCGCACCGGGACTTTTCTCTGTTCTGCCTGCCCCTGGTCTACATCCGTCCCGACCTGGCCCGGGAGATCCTCACCTACACCATGCGCTCCCAGGACCCGGACACGGGCAAGATCCCGTACATGCACCAGGGCCATGGATTCACCACCGGGGCCCTGGTCCACGAAGAGTCCACGGATCTGGACCTCTTCTTTCTCCTGGCCGCCTCGGAGTATCTCGGGGCGACCCGGGATTTCTCCTTCCTGGACGAGGAGGTCCCCTTCTACCCGCTCTCCCTACAGGTCTCCGGCCCGGTCCGCGATCACCTGACCCGGGCCCTGGACCACCTCGAACACTCCGTGGGGACCGGGCCTCACGGCCTGATCCGCGCGGGAAGCGGCGACTGGAACGACGTGCTCATCGCCTTCTCTCCCCACCCGCTGCTCACCATGACCCTGGGGGAGTCGAACCTGAACACGGCCATGGCCTGCTTCGTGCTGCCGAGGATCGCCGGGCTGCTCAGGGACCGGATGCCCCTGTTCTCGGAGCGTGCAGCCGGGATCGCCGCGGGGCTCGCCCCGCTCCTCGACGGGGAGTGGACGGGCGAATGGATGCGCAGGGGGTACCTGGGGGACGGGACCTGGCTCGGTGAGGACCGGCTCTTTCTGGATGCCCAGCCCTGGGCCCTGCTCGCCGGGATCTGGGACGAGGGCAGGGCGCGAACCCTGCTACGGAACATCGAAGAGATGCTCGCCGCGCCCTCGCCGGCCGGCCTGCTCTGCCTCTACCCGCCGAACACGGCCCCTTATCTCGTGCCGGGCTCCGACACAAACGGCGGGACCTGGGCCGCCGTGGATAGCTGGACGGCCTGGGCGTGGTCCCTGTACGATCCAGCCGGGGCGTGGCGTTGTTTCCTGAAGAGCACCCTGTACCGGCACGCCGGAGCCTACCCGGACATCTGGTACGGGGTCTGGAGCGGCCCCGACTCTTACAACGCAATGTACGCCGAGCGGCCCGGAGAGACCTTCAACTGGAGCTTCACTCCCATGACCGACTTTCCCGTGATGAACATGAACCGCCACAGCGGCCCCCTGCTCGCCGCCATCAAGCTGGCCGGCATCGATCCGTGCGGCGATTCGATCACCATCGACCCGCGCCTGCCGTTCCCCTGTTTTTCGCTCCGGCTGCCCCTGCTGGGGATCAGCTATCTGGAGGATCGCGCCAGGGGATACTACCGGCCCGCCAACGACGGCGCCTTCCGGTTCCGCCTGCGCCTGCCCCGTGACCTTTCGGGGCGGGCCGTGCGGTTTTTCCTGAACGGACGGGCGGCCACACCTGAAATCGACAACGGCTTCGTACAGTTCGAGATGGATGCCCGCAGGGGGGAGAAGATCACGTGGGAGGTCCAACCGGATGGTTTCTAGGTGGTTCCTTTCCGGATGTCATTCCGAGGCGACAGCCGAGGAATCTAAGGAGGTCCAATAGACCTCTCGAACAACAGTCACTCCTACATCGGTCATCTGATGGATGGCCGCTTCTACAGGTGACCGTCCTTTGAACAAGGGATTTTCTGGATCGCGAACGTAATTGTCAATACGCGCACCACAGAGATTCAGATCCACGACTACTTCCAATCCCTCATTTAAAAAAAGAGAGAGTGTTTCGATGGAAGAGACACGAACGCAAGAGTTCAAAGTACAACCACCTATCACCAGTCTATTCTTTCCCCTATCGAGAAGGTTCTCTATCCATTGTGCAAAGCCATTGGTGGGAGGCCATAGGACACTGTTTCCTGGTTTGATGAAATAGAGTTGTGTATCGTCTACGATATCTGCAATGGACTCATCCCAATCGTAACTGTCGGGTGGAAAGGGACAGCGGGTAAACATGCACTCGACCTTTTTGTAGAGCTCCTCCAACAGACCCGCGCATTTTTCAAATGCCAGTTGGATGGGTGATACTCGTCTCTTCGAATCTATTCCAATAGAACGCATCCAGGTGCCCTGAGTGAAAGAGCGTTGGGGATCAATGAGCAGTAATGCCGTACTCTCCACAGGAGACTCTATACAATCCAATTCACTCAATAGAGCTTCAACGTCATTCGATACATCCTCACCGGCCATTCGCTTCAAGAGAGAACTCAAGCCGGTCGATTTCATACCACGACCGTCAGATCCATTTTTCGTTTTGAAACAAGGCGTTGTCTGTGAATTGCTCGACGAGTCCACTGGCCGGGGAGCTTTTTTCAATATCTCTCCGAAGGGTCCAAAGGGATCTGTTGCCATTAGCTCGAGGTGCTCTCTGAATTCATTTCGTGACAGGGGACTTTGGATACACAACAGGTCCAACACGGCATACAATCGCGCCTCGTGCCATTGCCATCCCAGACGGGCGGCGGCCTTTCGAAGATCCGCCCTCGACAACTCTCCATCGGAATCAACATCGAGAGAGTCGAACAAGTCGTCGAGCAACATGTTTCGGGTTCACCTGCGCTTGTCATTCCGAGGTGACGTTCGAAGAGATCGGGGAATCCTACGGCGTCGGGATCCGTTCGGACTTGTAGAGTGCCGGCTTCAGCGAGCCGGGGAGAGGCTCGAGTATCATGTTCCAGACCACCTCTCCGGCCGGAGTGACCTCGAAGATACTGCCGTGGTGGGAGGATGTGACGAGGGTGTTCCCGTTCGGGAGCCGGTTGGCGTCCCCCATGGCGGAGTCGTAAAAGAGGGGCTCCGAGGGCCAGGCCCATGCCTCCTCGGCCCACCCCAGGGCAGGGTCATAGGCGATCTCCACGGCCCGGCTGTACTGGACGGGGAACCTGTGATTGCCGTTGTCGAACATGAGGATGTTGCCGTTCTCCAGGACCTGGGGGTCGTGAGGGTGGAAAAAGAGGCCTTCGCCGAAGTCGCCCCCTTGGCCCATGGACCAGAGGATCTCCCCCGACGGGTAGGCGATCTTCACGATCCGGTCCAGGTTCCTCACGTTCAGATAGACGGCGCTCTCCTCCTCTTGGTAGACGATCGTATTGGAATGGGTCCAGTCATAACGGTCCGACCCGCTAAAGGCAGACTTGATGTGCCATGGACAGTAGTCATCGGTGGATAGATGATCGCCGCTTCTCCACTCCCAAATTACTTCCCCGGTAGAGGGGTCCACCTCTACGATGCCGTCGGCGAAGAAGGGAAGGTCCCAGCCCTCCACGTCTATGAAATAACTAAAGAGATACATAATGTGACCATTGGGCATTGGGATGACGCTGTGATGGCACAGAGGTGCCAGGACGGTCCATTCGATGGTGTCCGGTATCCTGAGAAGATAGATACTGCCTTGCCCCATGAGCAGTATGCCGCCGTCGGCCATGACCTCGAAGTCGGCATCGAAGCGAGAATGAGGGAGCTCGTACTCGAACAGTATATTTCCCGACATGTCCACGACTTCAAAGAGATCGACCATGTAGGTAGAAAAAAAGGTGAGCCCATTGCAGGCCTTCAGGGGATCGTAAGAGTAGATCGAGATTTCATAGCAGGAGGAAAAGAGGATCGTCGCGGCCATCAGGGCCGTGAGGACGAGCAGCGGCAGACGCGACAAGTGGAATCTCTTGGTCAGCCCTTTTTTTCCGAATTTCATGATGCCCGTTCCTTCATTTCCTATCGGCTAGGCCAGCCGGTGAATACCCAAGAAAATTCATAGGACTGCAATCCCTCTCCCGTGTACAGGCTGGAATGGATCCCGACCCAGCCCACGCTCGGGCAGGGGAAGGCAATCGGTATCCCGGCCGGGGGGAGGATGACCGGAACCTGAATTTCCCAGAGCGGCAAGTACCACTGCGTGGGGTACGTGACTTCCATTGTCACCGCCCACAGGGCCGACTCCGGCAAGCCCAGGGTGAAGTCCAGACTCAATGTGCCCGCCTCGTGCGATGCAACCAGATCGTTTGTGAACAAATGAAAACAGTCCGGGTCTACAACGTCGGTGAGGCCGTCGCAGTCGTCGTCGATCCCTCCCGTGCAGATCTCGCCGGCGCCCGGGTTGACCATGGGATCGGCGTCATCACAATCGCCGCCTCCGCAGGATGCGTCCGGATAATGATCCCCGTCACAGTCGTGACAGTCAGGATTCTCATCCGCCCCTATGTCGTAGCCACACCCGCTCGGTCTGGGATCTCCATCCATGTCGAAGAAGACCTCCACGGCCATGCCCGCATCGATGCAAGGGGATCCGGCGGTGAGGTGAAAATCCCCCGGACCCGCGAACAGGGGATCCGAGTCGATGACCCCGATGCCCAGCGGACCCCCTTCGACGGCCGAGTAGAGGACGGCGGCCGGTCCGAACAGGTCCTTTTCTGTATAGGCCCCTGAGTATAAAGCGGAATTGTTCCACAGGATGGAGTTCATGATGGACAGGTAGCCGCTGTACCAGTCATAGTAGACACCGCCGCCGGCGCCGTATGTGCCGATGGCGGTGTTCTCCACGATCGTGCAGTGCGAGATATACGAGGCGATGTGGTTGTTGCAATAGACTCCACCGCCGCTGTCGGCTTGATTCCCCGAGATCATACAGTTCAAGATCTCGGCCAGGTCCCCGGAAAAGTAGATCCCGCCGCCGAAGTATCCGCCGGAGTTGTCCGATATTCTGGAGCCCCAGACGTCAAGAGAGTCATCAAAGAACTGGCCGATCCCTCCTCCTGAATAGACGGCTTGGTTCTCGGTAATCGTGCAGGAAGTGATCGCCGGGGAAGCGCCCTGGTTGCCGAAGATCCCGCCTCCGTGATCGGCCCCGTTTCTCGAGATCACACACTGCGACACTCTAGGGGATGAACCGAGGCAGAAGACTCCACCTCCGCAGTAGGCCATGTATCCGGGAGCCAGCTCGTGATAGGTCCCTGATCCGTTTTGAATCGTGAATCCCTCGATGGCCGCCTCCCTTCCTTCGCCGCTGGAAAAGGTCACGACCGACCCTGTGCGGCCTCCGTCGATGACCGTCACCTCGGCCCCCAGGTCACAGCGAAGGGTGACGGCCTTGCCGAGGAAGTCGATGTTCTCCGCATACGTGCCAGGGCCTACCAGGATAAGGTCCCCGTTCGAGGATCCATCGATGCCGGCCTGGATCGTAGGCTGATCTCCGGGCACCAGGATCGTGGCGGCAGAGGACACAGAGGGAGTGACAATGAGTAGTAAGGCGAGGATGGCGAATGGAGTCTTTTTCATAATTAAATAATTATACCACAGACGGTTGATTTCAGCAAGGTAACCTATTGGATCCTTTTGCAGCTGCCGGCGTGGTCAGTCGGTATCAACCCAGGTGAGATCGACGGCCTGTTGCCCCCCGGCCGTAAACAGGCCCGTGTAGATCCCTATCCACCCCGTACCCGGGAAGGAGAAGCTTACAGGTACATCGATGGGGGGATCGATGGCCGGGAGCTGGACGGTCCAGAGGGGGACGACCTGTACTGTGGGGACGGTCAGGATCAGATAGTTCGCCCACGTGGCGGGCGCCGGCGTCCCGACCATGAAGTCCAGGTTCAGGGATCCCGCCCCGTGAGATGCCTGCACCTCCAGAGTATATTCACCGTAGGGGCGCACTGTGTTGCGTCCCCAGTACTCGAGGATGACATCCATGAGATCGCTCGATTCGACATCGGTCCGGGAGCGGGGGTCGGGGCCGAAGCGGAAGTTGAAGTCATGGACCTCCGTGGCATAGGGCTCCCACTGGGGGTACCACATCCAGAGGGCGTGGTTCATGCCCCGCTGCTCGAAGAGATCCATCTGGTCGTCCATGTACAGGTCCGCGCCGGGCTCCCAGCGTATCGGGCCGAATTCGTTTGCCGCCACCGGCACGCCATGGACCGCCTTGAAGAGGTCGATCGGTCCGTGCAGGTCCTCGAGCCAGGCCCGGTTGAACAGCTCGGGGATCCCGTCCCAGTCGACGTCGCAAAGGCCGGGATAGGTGCAGTCCGGATTCCACCACCCCTGGTGCGTGTATTTGACAGGCTCGTACTGATGCACCATGTAGACAGTGCGCAGATCCGTGGTCGGCTCGAGATAGGGGAGCCACTCGACCGCGCTATAGGCCATGGCGCCTATGAGGATCGGCGTGGTTGCGTCCACCTCGCGGATGGCCGTGGTGATGTCGGGATAGAGCTGGTTCCAGTCGTAGAGAGTGCCTCCGTAGCTCCAATAGAACTCGGCCGGGTCCCAGATGTCGAGGTAGTCGAACAGGGCATGGCTCCCCACCTCGTTGGAGTTCGGCTCGACCATCAAGTCGTAGCCGGCCACGACGGGATTGGCCATGTATCGCTGGGCCGTGTAGCGCCACATCTGCGCCCATGCGTCCTGGGCGGCCTGGTCCTGCCACATGGAATCGTCGAGATAGCCCGGGCCGAACCAGTCCCCCACCTCATCCCAGACAAAGGTGAACTCGCTGCGGCCCGGCCCGGTGCGAAAGCTGATGACGGCGAACATGTTGGCCGCGGCGATCTTTGCGATCAGGTCGTCCAGGTTGTCCTGGATGTCCGTGTCCAGGGTGTAGGGCGAGGTCTCGGTGAACAGGCCGGGATGGGAGATGTTGACATAGTTGGCGCCCATGGCAGCGAGATCGTTGAAGTCCTGCTGGGTGTACGGAGGGCCGACAGGGCCGGGCCCAAGAAAATAGAACCCGTTCAGCTCGGGATAGACGCGACGCTGCCATATATTGGCGCCGCGCAGCTGGGTCTCCCCTGTCCAGAGGGACCATTTGTCTATTTCGGCAACAGCAGGGGAAGCAAAGGCGGCCTTGTGCCCTCCAGGAAGACCTCCGGCGCACCACGACAAGGTCAATGCCAGCGCGATGGTGAATGAAAGAGCAATTCGTCCCATGTCTGCCTCCTGTTACGCTGTTCTTACACAGGAATCAATACGTATGGATCGGAAAATCCTGCGCCGGAATCCGCTCGGACTTGTAGAATATCGGCTTTATCGAGCCTGGGAGAGGCTCGAGTATCATGTTCCAGACCACCTCGCCGGTCCGGGTGACCTCGAAGATACTGCCGTGGTGGGAGGATGTGACGAGGGTGTTCCCGTTCGGGAGCCGGTTGGCATCCCCCATGGCGGAGTCGAAAAAGAGGGGCTCCGAGGGCCAGGCCCATACCTCCTCGGCCCACCCCAGAGCAGGGTCATAGGCGATCTCCACGGCCCGGCTGTGCTCGACGGGGTACCTGTGATTTCCGTTGTCGAATAGGAGGATGTTGCCGTTCTCCAGGAGCTCGGGGTCGTGGGGGTGGAAAAAGAGGCCTTCGCCGAAGTCGCCCCCCCGGCCCATGGACCAGAGGATCTGGCCCGACGGGTAGTCGATCTTCACAAGCCGGTCGAGGTTCCTCACGTTCAGATAGACGGCGCTCTCCTCCTCACGGTAGACGATCGCATTGGAATGGGTCCAGTCATAACGGTTCGCCTCGTCATATATAGTCTCGATGTGCCAGGGACAGTAGTCATCGGTGGATAGATGATCGCCGCTTCTCCACTCCCATAATGTGTCCCCGGTAGAGGGGTCCACCTCTCGGATGCCGTCGGCGAAGAAGGGAAGGTCCCAGCCCTCCACGTCCATGAAATAAGAATAGAGATACATAATGTGACCATTGGGCATTCGGATGACGCCGTGATGGCACAGAGGCGCGGAGAGGGTCCATTCGATGGTGTCCGGTATCCTGAGAAGATAGATGCTGCCTTGCCCCATGAGCAATATGTCGCCGTCGGCCAGGACCTCGAAGTCGGCATCGAGGCGAATATGGGAGAGCTCGTACTCGAACAGTATATTTCCCGACATGTCCACGACTTCAAAGAGATTGGTCATGTAGGGAGAAAAAAGGGTGAGCCCATTGCAGGCCTTCAGGGGATCGTAGGAGAAGATCGAGATTTCAAAGCAGGAGGAAAAGAGGATCGTCGCGGCCATCAGGGCCGTGAGGACGAGGAGTGGCCGACGCACCAAGTGAAACCTCTTGGTCAGCCCTCTCTTCCCGAATTTCATGATGCCCGTTCCTTCATTTCCTATCGGCTAGGCCAGCCGGTGTCGACCCAAGTAAATTCATCGGTCTGCAATCCCTCTCCCGTGTACAGGCCGGAGTAGATCCCGACCCAGCCCACGCTCGGGCAGGGGAAGGCAATCGGTATCGCAGCCGGGTGGAGGGTGACCGGAAGCGGAACTTCCCAGATCGGCAAGAGCCACTGCGTGGGGTACGTGATAACCAGGGTCGTCGCCCACGTGGCCGGCTCCGGCACGCCTAGGGTGAAGTCCAGACTCAATGTGTCCGCCTCGTACGATGCATCCAGATCGAGTGTGAACGCTGGAAAGCAGTCCGGGTCTTCAAGGTCGACGAGGCCGTCGCAGTCGTCGTCGATCCCTCCCGTGCAGATCTCGCCGGCGCCCGGGTTGACCATGGGATCGGCGTCATCACAATCGCCGCCTCCGCAGGATGCGTCCGGATAATGATCCCCGTCACAGTCGTGACAGTCAGGATTCTCATCCGCCCCTATGTCGTAGCCACACCCGCTCGGTCTGGGATCTCCATCCATGTCGAAGAAGACCTCCACGGCCATGCCCGCATCGATGCAAGGGGATCCGGCGGTGAGGTGAAAATCCCCCGGACCCGCGAACAGGGGATCCGAGTCGATGACCCCGATGCCCAGCGGACCCCCTTCGACGGCCGAGTAGAGGACGGCGGCCGGTCCGAACAGGTCCTTTTCTGTATAGGCCCCTGAGTATAAAGCGGAATTGTTCCACAGGATGGAGTTCATGATGGACAGGTAGCCGCTGTACCAGTCATAGTAGACACCGCCGCCGGCGCCGTATGTGCCGATGGCGGTGTTCTCCACGATCGTGCAGTGCGAGATATACGAGGCGATGTGGTTGTTGCAATAGACTCCACCGCCGCTGTCGGCTTGATTCCCCGAGATCATACAGTTCAAGATCTCGGCCAGGTCCCCGGAAAAGTAGATCCCGCCGCCGAAGTATCCGCCGGAGTTGTCCGATATTCTGGAGCCCCAGACGTCAAGAGAGTCATCAAAGAACTGGCCGATCCCTCCTCCTGAATAGACGGCTTGGTTCTCGGTAATCGTGCAGGAAGTGATCGCCGGGGAAGCGCCCTGGTTGCCGAAGATCCCGCCTCCGTGATCGGCCCCGTTTCTCGAGATCACACACTGCGACACTCTAGGGGATGAACCGAGGCAGAAGACTCCACCTCCGCAGTAGGCCATGTATCCGGGAGCCAGCTCGTGATAGGTCCCTGATCCGTTTTGAATCGTGAATCCCTCGATGGCCGCCTCCCTTCCTTCGCCGCTGGAAAAGGTCACGACCGACCCTGTGCGGCCTCCGTCGATGACCGTCACCTCGGCCCCCAGGTCACAGCGAAGGGTGACGGCCTTGCCGAGGAAGTCGATGTTCTCCGCATACGTGCCAGGGCCTACCAGGATAAGGTCCCCGTTCGAGGATCCATCGATGCCGGCCTGGATCGTAGGCTGATCTCCGGGCACCAGGATCGTGGCGGCAGAGGACACAGAGGGAGTGACAATGAGTAGTAAGGCGAGGATGGCGAATGGAGTCTTTTTCATAATTAAATAATTATACCACAGACGGTTGATTTCAGCAAGGTAACCTATTGGATCCTTTTGCAGCTGCCGGCGTGGTCAGTCGGTATCAACCCAGGTGAGATCGACGGCCTGTTGCCCCCCGGCCGTAAACAGGCCCGTGTAGATCCCTATCCACCCCGTACCCGGGAAGGAGAAGCTTACAGGTACATCGATGGGGGGATCGATGGCCGGGAGCTGGACGGTCCAGAGGGGGACGACCTGTACTGTGGGGACGGTCAGGATCAGATAGTTCGCCCACGTGGCGGGCGCCGGCGTCCCGACCATGAAGTCCAGGTTCAGGGATCCCGCCCCGTGAGATGCCTGCACCTCCAGAGTATATTCACCGTAGGGGCGCACTGTGTTGCGTCCCCAGTACTCGAGGATGACATCCATGAGATCGCTCGATTCGACATCGGTCCGGGAGCGGGGGTCGGGGCCGAAGCGGAAGTTGAAGTCATGGACCTCCGTGGCATAGGGCTCCCACTGGGGGTACCACATCCAGAGGGCGTGGTTCATGCCCCGCTGCTCGAAGAGATCCATCTGGTCGTCCATGTACAGGTCCGCGCCGGGCTCCCAGCGTATCGGGCCGAATTCGTTTGCCGCCACCGGCACGCCATGGACCGCCTTGAAGAGGTCGATCGGTCCGTGCAGGTCCTCGAGCCAGGCCCGGTTGAACAGCTCGGGGATCCCGTCCCAGTCGACGTCGCAAAGGCCGGGATAGGTGCAGTCCGGATTCCACCACCCCTGGTGCGTGTATTTGACAGGCTCGTACTGATGCACCATGTAGACAGTGCGCAGATCCGTGGTCGGCTCGAGATAGGGGAGCCACTCGACCGCGCTATAGGCCATGGCGCCTATGAGGATCGGCGTGGTTGCGTCCACCTCGCGGATGGCCGTGGTGATGTCGGGATAGAGCTGGTTCCAGTCGTAGAGAGTGCCTCCGTAGCTCCAATAGAACTCGGCCGGGTCCCAGATGTCGAGGTAGTCGAACAGGGCATGGCTCCCCACCTCGTTGGAGTTCGGCTCGACCATCAAGTCGTAGCCGGCCACGACGGGATTGGCCATGTATCGCTGGGCCGTGTAGCGCCACATCTGCGCCCATGCGTCCTGGGCGGCCTGGTCCTGCCACATGGAATCGTCGAGATAGCCCGGGCCGAACCAGTCCCCCACCTCATCCCAGACAAAGGTGAACTCGCTGCGGCCCGGCCCGGTGCGAAAGCTGATGACGGCGAACATGTTGGCCGCGGCGATCTTTGCGATCAGGTCGTCCAGGTTGTCCTGGATGTCCGTGTCCAGGGTGTAGGGCGAGGTCTCGGTGAACAGGCCGGGATGGGAGATGTTGACATAGTTGGCGCCCATGGCAGCGAGATCGTTGAAGTCCTGCTGGGTGTACGGAGGGCCGACAGGGCCGGGCCCAAGAAAATAGAACCCGTTCAGCTCGGGATAGACGCGACGCTGCCATATATTGGCGCCGCGCAGCTGGGTCTCCCCTGTCCAGAGGGACCATTTGTCTATTTCGGCAACAGCAGGGGAAGCAAAGGCGGCCTTGTGCCCTCCAGGAAGACCTCCGGCGCACCACGACAAGGTCAATGCCAGCGCGATGGTGAATGAAAGAGCAATTCGTCCCATGTCTGCCTCCTGTTACGCTGTTCTTACACAGGAATCAATACGTATGGATCGGAAAATCCTGCGCCGGAATCCGCTCGGACTTGTAGAATATCGGCTTTATCGAGCCTGGGAGAGGCTCGAGTATCATGTTCCAGACCACCTCGCCGGTCCGGGTGACCTCGAAGATACTGCCGTGGTGGGAGGATGTGACGAGGGTGTTCCCGTTCG
>CAZFWM010000101.1:0-20977 GCA_964522545.1 uncultured Thermodesulfobacteriota bacterium | reverse complement strand
TGTTTCTCGAGTGAGCTACAACCGAGTCAAACTGCGCTTATTTTGGGACTAGAAGAACCAGGCTCAGTGCCAATAGGATCGCTTTTGTTTTCATGACAGTTCCCCCCCTTGTGAAAAAGTTTGTCCTTAGGAAAAAGGAGAAATAAGTGTTGAATGTAATAGCTGTGAATTTAATAAAAAAGCTGTCTTTTGTCAAAGTTAAATGTATTTTAGTTATTCATGAGGATGTGGAAGGGGGACACCGGCAAAGAATATCACGTTCGATGAGATTTTAAATAATTCCTGTCCGGAATTTGTACTATTTTATCTGTTTCCGCCCCCATACAGACCGTGATAATAGTCCCACGAAAGCCTTTGGTGGCCGTCCAGGTCCTTGAGGCCGAAGTGCCCCTCTGCCTCCACCTTTGATTCCTGGTCCGCCAGCCAGAACTGAAAGGCATAAGGGCACCCCCATTCCTCTGCGGCGGCCATGACTCCCCGGAGGTGATCCCTCTGTCTCTCCTCGGAGCCAGCAACACGGAAATCCTCCATCTTGATCCCATACTCCCCCACGATGACGTTCTTCTCCCCAAAGGACGGGCTGTCTGGGACCTTTTGGGCGATGAAATCAAGGTAGGATGAGAGCGGCGAGAGGCAGTAATAGGTGATGCCGTATAGATCTGCTTGAATCGATGTAAAGTAGGTCTCCACATAGCTCTTCCATCCCGGAGCGCAGCTGACCTCCACACAGTCGTAAATGTCGATGCCTTCAGGATGTCCCTGATCCTCCAGGGCCTGTCGAATCCCGGCCTGGGCGTCGGAGACGAACTCGAGCACAGGAAAGTCCACGCGGCCCGAGAGCAGGGATCCCATGTAGAGGTTCATCTCGAAGAAGATGCTGAGAAGGAAGGTCTTATTTTGCCCTCGGTACTCCTGAATAAGGTAGGCAGTGAGGTCGTAAAAATCCGCCCTCACGTCAACTCGGGTCACACCGTCATAGCCCCCACCGGTGTCCCATCGCGCAAGCACATAATCCTGGCAGACGTTCATGGCTAGTGAGAATGGCGGACAAGAAGGCGATTTTCTTCATCAGATCCCCTCTTTTTCAGGTGATATCGATCGATCGCCTTGTCAATCATGCTCATATAACTATACGATAAACCAACTAAATTATCTTCCCTACGCTCTTTCGCATATGCAGCCCGGCCGAGTCAGGAGTAGTTGGCATGCAAAGAAAAAACATACTATCTTTTTCTGTTTGTGCCTTGATCAGTAGTCTCTTCCTTACTTCTTCTTCACTTCCATCAGGAACCGATTCGATCCCTCCGACCGTGATAAAAAAGGTTGATCCCAAACCAAGCGACATCTGGCGCGACCCTGTAACCGGGATGGAGTTTGTGTGGGTACCCGGGGGGTGCTTCAGGATGGGAACCCCTCCGGATGAGAGCGGGAGGGAGAATGGCGAGGGCCCGGTTCACGAGGTCTGCGTGGACGGGTTCTGGATGGGGAGGCACCCGGTGACGAATGGCCAGTACCGGAAGTATCGTCCGGACCATAACAGCGGAGATTTTCATGGGCATGATCTGAACGGAGTAGATCAGCCGGTTGTACGAGTGAATTGGGAGGATGCCCGCGCCTATGCAAAGTGGCTGACGGAGCGGAAAAATGGGGAATACACCTATCGGTTGCCCACGGAGGCGGAATGGGAGTCTGCGTGCCGGGCGGGTACGACTACGGCTCGGTTCTGGGGAAAGAATCCGGATGATGCGTGCCGGTATGCCAACGTTGCCGATCAAACAGCAAAACGCGCGTTTGATAATTTGACGATTCATGACTGCGATGACCGCTATGTGGTGACTTCTCCCGTGGGGAGCTTCCGGCCGAACCCGTTGGGTATACATGACATGTTAGGCAACGTCTGGGAGTGGTGTCAGGACGTATATAGTGAAGATTCCTATAGTGAGCATTCGCATGATAACCCTAGATATATCGAGAACGGCCCGGATCGCGTGAACCGCGGTGGTAGCTTTTGCGACATATCGAGGGACGTGCGGTGTGGCAATCGTAACTTCGACTCGTCCGGTCACAGGTGCCTAGGCCTGGGCTTCCGCCTCATGAGGACGGCGTCGACACTTCCATACACAGTCAGATGCCTTCGATACAGCGGCCGGAAAGATGATCTGAAGCTCCCACCAAAATGTATTGAAAAAGCCTTTGTCCGCTTGATATGGTGAACTTAATTAGTCTGGTGATAAGATTTCTCCCTGCGGTCGAAATGACAAAGAATAGGGTCGAAAGGACAAAGAATAGGGTCGAAAGAACAAGGATTGCGATAACACAAAAAGGAGCGCGACGAGATGAGCGAGGAGAAGAGCGGACAGGAAGGTTTCGTCACATACAGCAGAGAGGGCCACATCGGATCCATCACCCTGAACAGGCCCGAGAAGCGCAACGCCCTGAACCCCAAGGTCTGGGCCGCCCTTGACGGGGCCATCGGCCGGGCCGAGGAGGACGCCGAGGCCAGGGTGGTCCTGCTGAAGGGCGAGGGGAAGTCCTTCTGCGCGGGCCTGGACCTGAGCATGGAGAACGAGCTCTTTGCCCAGGTGGCCGGGCCGCCGAGCGCGGCCGGGAAGGTGGATTTCTTCCGGGCGGTCCGGAAGGTCCAGGCCGTTCACACGAGGCTGGAGCGCCTGGTGAAGCCGACCATCGCGGTCATCCAGCGGCACTGCCTGGGAGGGGGCCTCGAGCTGGCCATCTGCTGCGACATCCGACTCTGCTCGACCGGGACGATCTTCGGCCTGCCCGAGGCCAAGCTCGGGTTCATCACCGACATCGGCGGGCTGCAGCGGATCACCCGCGTGGCGGGCCCGGCCCACACGAGGGAGCTCGCCTTCCGGGGGCACCGGTTCGATGCGGAGCGGGCCCGGGCCATCAACCTGGTCAACGAGGTCTATCCGGACGAGGAGGCCCTCGCGGCCGGGGCCGCCGAGATGGCCGCCGAGATCGCCGCAAATCCGCCCCTGGCCGTTCAGGGGGCCAAGGAGGTCTTTCTGTACGACCAGGAGGTGACTCTGGAAGAGTCCCTCGAGTACAACGCGGCACGCTCATCCATGATCGTCCCGTCCGAGGACCTGGCCGAGGCGATCTCGGCCTACATGGAGAAGCGCCCGGGGAAATTCAAGGGGGCGTGATGGGGTCGCGGAAAGATTTCTCGCTGCATAGGAAATTATAAGATCGACAACTGAGCACCTTGAGGAATGTTGCGAGCGAAGCGAAGCAATCTCCCGAGCTCCGCATGCGGGGGTGCTCAGTGGATTGCTTCGTCCCTTCGGTCCTCGCAACGATCCTCACTTTGGTCCGCATCGAAGATGCGGTTGAACGGAGCTCCCCAGGGGCTCTGCCCTGTTTGGTTACCATGTTTGCAGTAGGAGGCAGAGCCTCCAAGAGGTTCCGTTCCCAGGCGGAGCCTGGGAACGAGGGGAAATGAGCTCAACGATGGGTTCCCGCTTCCGCGGGAACGACGAAGAGAAACGGGAGAAAAAGTTCCCGGCGAAGCCGGGACAAACTCACCAGGAGGCGCTCCGATGATCGATATCTCCACGATCGACTACTCGGCCCTCGACCGGCCGGAGATTCTCTCGCTGCTGTTCTACCCCCGCCCCGAGCCTGGAGGTGGGCCCAGGCCCGAAGGGGCCTATGAGGAGGTGCTCGTTCCGGTCGAAGATGAGGTGGCCGTGGGCGGCCGGCTCTACCTGTGCGGCAAAAAGGCCGCGAGCCTTCTCTTCTTCCACGGCAACGGCGAGATCGTGGCCGACTACGAGGACATCTCCACCCTGTACGCCCGCATGGGCTTGAACTTCCTCCCCTTCGACTACCGGGGGTACGGGCGGTCCACCGGGAGCCCGACCATCACGGCCATGATGCGGGACTGCCACGTGATCTTCGATCACGTGCACAACCGGCTCAGGGGGAACGGATACAGCGGGCCGCTGGTCCTCATGGGGAGGTCCCTGGGGAGCGCTTCCGCTCTGGAGCTCGCCTCGACGTATCCCGACCTAGTGGACGGGCTCATCATCGAGAGCGGATTCGCCTTCCTGGAGCCCCTGTTCAAGCTCCTGGGCGTCAGCCTGGAGTCCCTGGGCATGAGCGAGGCCGACGGAACCCGCAATCTCGACAAGATCCGGACCTTTGAAAAGCCCACCCTGGTCATTCACGCCGAACACGACCACATCATCCCCTTCACCGATGGCAAGGCCCTGTACGAGTCCAGCCCGGCCGATCAGAAGAAGCTGCTCCGGATCCGGGGAGCCAATCACAACGACATTTTCCTGCGCGGCTACGAGGCGTACATAAAGGCGGTCCAGGATCTGCTCAGAAAGGCCGGCCGTCGGAGGCAGTGACGTTCCGGGTTCAGTCGGACCGGAGACAGGACAGGTCCAGCTCCCCCGGGTCCCGGGCGAATTGAGAGATGATCCCCGCCAGGCAGCTCCCCCCGGCCTTGAACGGGGTGTGGGCACCCTTCTCGATCAGGACAAAGGTGGCATTCTTCATCTTGTAGGCGGTCCTCGCCGTTGCCTGCCACGGCACGACGGGGTCGAGCCTGCCTGCGAACAGGAGGGCCGGCACCTCGATGCGGGACAGGTGCTCTTCGGCCCGGAAGGGGCGGGGCTCGGCCGTATAGGCCCGGCAATGCCTGAGAAAAGCCCTGGCAAATTCTCCGTCGTTGCAATAGTGGCAGGGGGAAGGAGCTTTCGCCCTGTATTTCAGCATGTCGTAGTCGATCAGATTTTCGCAGTATGTGGCCTCCCCGATCGTCGAGCCCCCCATGGATACCGAGTACTCCGAGCCGAGGTCATCCAATCCGTCCAGATAGGCGATCGCCTCGGCGCCTTTTTCGACGATCCCGTCCAGAACTCCTTTTGCCTGCCTGTATTTTGCCTTGAACATGAAGGGCGAGAGGATGTCGAGGAGGTTGTGGAACTCCAGGATGTACTGATCCTCTTTCCCCCCGTGCCAGACGATCTTCTTCTCCCGGATCGCCTCGCCGGCGGCGGCAATCGATTTCTTGAGGGCCGGGTCCTCCTCCTGGGCGAGAAACAGAGCGCTGTCGAAATTGCGACAGAAGCTCGTGGTCGACTCGGCCGTAGCCTCGAAAGAGCCCAGGATCAGGCCCTCCAGCCTCTCCTGGTGTTCGATCGCGTAGCCGAGACCTAGGTATCCCCCCCAGGAGGACCCGATTATGGTGATCTTCGCATCCTCTCCGAAGAAAGTCCGGCGCAGGGTTTCGATATCCCCGATGTACTGCTTCATGTGAAATTGTTTAATGTGCGTGCGGATGTGTTCAACGGAAAGGTCTTCGTTGGATTTGCCGGCCCCCCTCTGGTCGAAATAGAGGATCTTGTAGTTCGCCAGCAAGGCGCCCCCCAGGGAAGTTTTGGATAGGATCATGCGGATGGGGATCGGATTCCCCGGCCCGCCGTGCAGTGCGATGAGCGGCCTGTTGCGGCTTTCAGGGCTGCTGTACAGCTCGTAGTAGAGCCTGAACGTTCCGGCCTCCCTGTCGGCATGATCCCTGGGGACGTCAATGTGGCCGGACTCGACCGTGAAGGGCTCCTCTTTGGATCCCGGGTTCGGGACGGCCCGGCCCGCGGGATCATCGGCTGTACTGACGGGCGTTGCTCGGGAAAGAAAAAGGGCGCCGAGGAACATGAGTAAGGTGAAGATGAAACCCAATTTCCTTTTCATTGCCTCTCCTTTTTTCGTGGAGGTGCGAACCGCAACAGGAGCACCGGCCCGATGAACAGGTCTCCCAGGAGGGCCGTCACGATTCCCAGGATTGAGAGGATCCCGAAGTCGACCATGACGGCGCACTCCGAGAAGAGGAAGATCCCGAACCCGACGGCCAGGGCCAGCGAGGTGAAGCAGAGCGCGCTTCCCACGCCCCGGATGGCCTCCTCGGCCGCCCTGTTGGGGTCACCCGATTTTCCGAGACCGTACCGGAAGTGGGAGAAGAAATGAATGGTGTCGTCCACGACAAGGCCGATGGCGATAGCGGCGATGATGGCGGTCCCGATATTGAGGGGAAATCCCAGGTAACCCATAACACCGAAGATGAAGATGATGGGAAAGAGGTTGGGCAGAATGCTGATGAGGCCCCCCCGGAGCCCGAAGTTGAGCAACATGAGGCCCAGGATGATCACGAGCGCGAGGGTCAGGCTCTCGAGCTGGGTCTTTACGATATTGTCGCTCGCCTCGTCGAAGAGCATGGTAAAGCCGGTGAGCTCGACCTCGAACCGGGCGAGCCGATCACCGGCGTACCTCTCGATCCGGTCGATCAGGTCCCGCCTCTCCTCCTCGCTCATGTCACGGGTTCGCAGCGATATCCTGGCCCGGTCCCAGGCCGGGGTGAGGTAGCCCGCGATCTCCTCGCCCCCGGAGAGCTCGTAGAGCAGCAGCGACTGGCTCACCTCCTCCCGCGTGGAGGGAATCCGGCCGTGGGCCGGGTCGTCGCCGTTGAGGGCCCGTTGAATCAGCTTCAGATAGTCGACAGCCGAGTGCGAGGCCGAGACGGCGGGGTGCTCGAGGGCGAGCTCTTCCAGCGCCTCCACGGCTCGCAGGACCGAGGGATCCTTGAAGTCGTCTGGCTCCCCGTGAAGGACGATCTCGAGGTTCGAGATGCCCCCGAGCCTCTGGTCCATGAACGCGGCGGCCTCCCGGACCCAGCCTCCCTCGCGGAAGTACTGGAGCATGGCCCCGCTGACCTCGATCCGGAAGGCCCCGGCCCCCAGAGCCAGAATGAGAACGGCTGTGACGGCGAGGATCAGGCGGGGTCGGCGCCGGCCGATCTCGGCGATCCTTCCCAGGGAGGCGTCCATCCCGCTGTGGATGAGGTCCTTGGGTTCGCGGGGGCCGACCCGGGTCCAGCGCAGCCCGATGGGGATGATGGTCAGCGAGAGGAGGAAGGCCGAGAGAATCCCGAAGGCGGCGAACCCGCCCATGTGCATGATGATCGGGAGACGGCTCACCAGGAGCGAGCCGAAGCCGACCGCCGTGGTGAGCGAGGTCAGCAGGCAGGGCCACCCGGCCTGCTCGAAGGCCGAGAGCAGGGCCTCGTCCCGGTCCCGGCGGCGGCCGAGATCGAGCCGGTACTGCTGGATGATGTGAATCGAGTCGGCGATCCCGATGACGGCGATCAGGGCGAAGAGGCTCGTGGAGACCGGGCTCAGGGGGCTGTCGAGCAGGCCCTTGAGCCCCAGGGTCCAGATCAGGCTCAGGGCCACACAGATGAGCGGCAGGACGAGACAGGCGAGACTCCTGAATACGACAAGGAGAATGACGGCGGTCAGCGCCGCGGTGATCGGGAGTAATCGCTCCATGTCCCTCTCGATCATCAAGGCCACCTCGGCGTCGAAGATGGTGGCGCCGCTGAGGTAGAACTTCCGTCCCGTCCCCTTTTCTTCCTTTGCGAGGACCTCCCGGATCCCCCGGGAGATGATCTGAGAGATCTCCGAGTCCGGCTTTCCCTCCTTCCTCTCGACCCGCAGGAGGATGCCCACCGTGCTCCCGTCGGCCGAGACCAGGGTTCCCCGGATGAAGGGATTGGCCTCGACCCGTCCCTTTACCCACGTGATCCCTTTTACCCGCGTGATCCCGCCTTCGCCCAGGGTCGGCCCGGCGATGAGGGGCCTGACCTCCAGGGTCTCCTCGGTGCCGATTATGTCGTCTATGCTCGTGAGGCTGATCGCTTCGGCGATGTAGGGGACTTCTTCCAGCCTGGCGGTGAGCCCGGAGAGGTAGGAGATCTCCTCGGCGCCAAAGGGGTTCCCGGACTCATAGGCGACGAGATCGAATTCGTCCGAGGCGAAGATGTCGCGAAATTTTTTATAGGTGTCGACGATCGGGTCATCTTCGGAGAACCACATCTCGAGCTCGTCCTGGAGCCGCAGCTCGGGCAGCTGGAGAATGAAGAAGAGGGTCATTCCGGCGATGGCCAGGAGGATGGGGATCTGGAATCGGAGGATGACTCTTCCCAGATTTCGAATCGGCTTATCCTTCCGGATCGTGTCAGAATCTCAAGCTCGATGAGGTCCTCAAAGGGATATCAGAACAGCGGGACTTAGGCAATCGAGAGCCTGGCGAGAATGATGGACAGGGGGCTTGACTAGATTTTTAATCTAGAATATAATTCCAATTATCATCCGGTTCAGAGGAGAAAAATCATGAGGAAGCGCCGCTCGCCTTATGTCGGGACAAAGACACGTCAGCACCAGATCATCCGGGCTGCCCTGGCCTGCTTCAACGAAGTAGGATTCGTGGACACCACCATGGAAGACATCCGCCTTCGCTCCGGGGCGAGCAACGGAAGCATCTACCACCATTTCAAGAGCAAGGATCAGCTGGCCGCCTCCCTGTACCTGCAGGGGATCCTCGATTATCAGACGGGTCTGATCGAGGAGCTCGGCAGGCACGCCGGGGCCCGTGAAGGGATCCACGCGGTCGTGCGGTTCCACTTGTCGTGGGTGCGCGACCATCCCGACTGGTCCCGCTACCTTTTTCAGATGCGTCACGCCGGGTTCATGGCGGACAAGGAGGACTCCATCCGGGCGGCCAACAAGACCTTCTCCGAGGGTGTGGGGAGCTACTTCAAGAAGCACGTCGAGGCCGGAGCGCTGCGAAGCGTGGCGCCGAAGGTCTTCATCTCGCTGCTCCTGGGGCCCTGCCAGGAGTTCGCCCGCCAGTGGCTGGCCCGTCCGGTCGCCGAGGAGGCGGAGGCCGCCATCGACGAGATCGCCGAGGCGGCATGGCAAGCCCTGCGGCCCCGGAAATAACATGGATAAAGGGAGGATCCAAGAGATGAGCGAATCACCTTACGAAGCCCTTATCGAACGTTTCCTGAAGGCCTGGAACGACCAGGACGTGGAGGCGGTCGTGGCCTGCTACACGGACGACCTCTACTACCGCGACCCGAACACCCGGGGCCCCATCGAAAACCCTGAGGCCATGCGCCGCTATCTGCGCAAGCTCTTCGACGCCTGGCAGATGCACTGGTCCACGCGGGAGGCCTTTCGCCTGGAGGGGAAGGAGGGAGCCGCGTTCCTCTGGCACGCCACCTTCAGAAAGAGCGACGGCGACCGGACCGTGGAGGCCGACGGGATGGACCTGGTCGTTCTTCGCGGGGACCGAATCGCCCGCAACGAGGTCTACTTCGACCGGGCGGTCCTCGCCCCGCTGTTGGGGATGTGATGAGAAGCGGCATGTCCGCCGCCCAGGTGCGCCCCTTGCCGCGCCCTCATCTGATTTCGTAACGCCGCCGTCCCGGCGGCTTGCGCCATGCCGGCCGGATGCCGGCGATACAGGAAAAGAATGGAAATCTCCGATACCAAAAGCAAAGCCAGGAACCTCGCTTATGCCTGCTCGTACGCCCCCCTCGAGATCATCCTCGCGGCGGGCCTCACTCCAAAGCGAATGGTCCCGGAGCCGAGGCTGTCGGGGAGCCATGCCTACACGCACCCGAACATGTGCGGCTACATCAAGAGCCTGCTGGCATCGGCCCTCGCCGGAGACTTCTCGGAAACAGCGGGAGCCGTCCTGGTCAACTCCTGCGACGGCATGAGGCGGCTCTGCGATCTGTGGCGGGATTACGTGGATGCACCTCCCTTCTTGTTCATCGATGTGCCGACGAAGAAGGACCCGGCTTCCGTGGAGTTCTTCGCGGCCGAGTTGGGCCGGTTCGTCGCAGCCCTGGAGGAGCTCACTGGCGTGCGTATCACCGAAGGGAGGCTCCGGGAGGCGATCGGCGCCTGCAACGAGGTTCGCCGGCTCATGGCCAAGGTCTTCGCCCATCAGAAGGCGCCGGGCTCCGGAGTGAGCGGACGGATGGTGTTCGACCTGTGCATGAATGGGGGCGAGGCGGACCCGGCGGCCTTTGCCTCGGAGATCGGGACGTTCCTCTCGGAAGCGCGAGGGCAGGGGGCCGCGGAGGGCGGCCCGGGGATCGTCCTCACCGGAAACGTGCTCCACGCACCGGACCTGATCGACCTCGTCGAGATCGCCGGCGGCCGCGTCGTCGCCCTCGACACCTGCATCGGAGAGAGGCACTACGACCGTCTCGTCGATCCGGGCTCGCCGGACCCGATCCGGGCGATAGCGGAGCGGTGCTTATCGAAGTCCCCGTGCGCGAGAATGCTGGAGGCCGAGGAGCGACACCGGTGCATCGAGGGCCTGGCCCGAGAGGCCGGGGCCGTCGGAATCATCCAGACCACGACCAAGTTCTGCGACGCCTTCACTGTCGATCTGCCGATGCTGGGCGATCGACTTCAGGGTGCGGGGCTCCCTTTCCTCGCCCTGGAGAACGACTACGACCCGGGCGGCCTCGAAGGGACGAGGACCCGGGTGGAGGCCTTCCTGGAGATGATCGTAGGAGGAGGATCCCATGGAGATGTTTAAAAGGATGCTCCAGATGTTGGAGCAGCAGAGCGCGGCCGTACTGGACCGGAAGCGAAGTGCCCGCGCCCTGTGGCTCAAAGAGTGGTCCGCCCTCTTTCTGCAGGCCTTCGAGCCCGGGACCCGGGTCGCTTACACCTCTCTCTACGGGCTCCCCATGGAGCTCCTGGCCGCTTTCGACGTGGTCCCCTTCGACTTCGAGATCGCAGCCGCCATGATCAGCACCACCGAGCTGGGGGGGCAGTTGATGGAAGAGGCCGAGGGCCGCGGCTACTCGCGGGACGTCTGCTCTTTTCACCGGGCCGCCCTGGGCGCTTCATTCCGGGACGAGCTCCCGGAGCCGGACATCCTCCTGACCACCTCCCACTACTGCAATGGAAAGTACAAGACCAACGAGATCCTTGCCCGGCGCTACGAAAAGGAGGCCTTTCTCCTATTCGTCCCCGCGGAAGTCAGCCTCGCCTCGGTGGAGTACGTGAAGACACAGCTGCGGCGGATCGCCGTGAAGCTCGGCGAGATCTCGGGGCAGCCCCTCGATGAGGACCGCCTGCGCGAAGCGGTGCGAAGCTCGAACCGGGCCCGGGCCTCGCATGTGAGAATCCTGGATCTGCTCAAGTATCGGCCCGCCCCGTGGGGCGGTGCGGAACTCGTCTCCTACTCGATCAACGGCCAGCTCTTCAACGGGACCGAGGTCAAGGAGAGGCTCAACGATGAGTGGATCGCGCATCTGAAGCAGAGGATCGAGGCCGGACCGGGCAGGTCCGAGGAGCATCGCCTTTTCTGGTTCGCCTGGATACCGACCTACCCGTGCAACCTATTCGAGGTTCTCGACTCCCACGGAGCGAGCGTGCCGCTGTGCGAGAACTTCCTGATGCCGGCCGAAGAGATCGATGAGGACGATCCCTTCGAGGGGCTTGCACTCAGGTGCCTGGAGGACCGGTTCGTGGGGCCCGTGACGAGGCGTACCCGGGGCCTGAAGGAGATATTCGAGGCCTACGACATCGACGGCGCCGTCCTCTTCGCCACGCCCGCCTGCCGGCAGGCCAACGGCGCCTTCCGGCATCTCCAGGATTCCGTGGAGGCCCTGGGCGTCCCCTTTCTCATGCTCGACATGGACATCGGGGACCCCCGCGCCTACTCGCCCGAGCAGACGAGGACGAGGATCGAGGGCTTCCTGGAGGTGTTGGGGTCAACCCGAAAAATGCAGTAGGCATCTACTGCGGCTTGAAAAACCTTGCTGCAACGCTTGTTTCGCGATTTTGGTCCTCGACGTAGTTTTCAGCTACGCCTCCGGGCCAAAATCGCTCCAACTTCGCGTTTCGCTAAGGTTTTCTGCGCCTCGCTACGATGCCTACTGCATTTTTCGGGTTCAAGTCAGGGAGAGGCGCAATCGGGCCCCGCGATTTCCTCATAACCCAGGTCGAACCGCCTCCCCAGCTCGAGCAGACCCGGTGCGTCATAGTGAACGCCGTCTATGTATTTTGACAGGCCCTCGGTGGATACCATTTTCGTGCACGGTACGCTCTGCTCCGTGGCGGCCTGTGCGGCACGGACTTCATCCACAGCGGGAGAGAGCCACTCCGGAGGGTTGATCTGCCCGAAGATGAACGGCAGGCCCGGGCTGCCCAGGTCCGAGCGGATCCGCTCGATCAGATAGGCGAGATTCGCTTCATACTGAAGGGCGGCCTCGGGATAGCTCGCATCCCTCTCCCCCTGCATCCAGAGCATGCCGCAGTAGTCGACCCTTTCACCCTCAACGATCCCCTCACCCGCCACGGCCGTGCGAATGTGCTCCATGAGATGGTCGTAGAGCGGCCCGTGCCACTCGTTTTCCGTGATCTTCGCCTCCGCCCACGTCCAGTCCGGGTCCCACGCGAACAGGGAGGTGCCGGGCACGGCGTACTTGACAAGGACGATCTCCTCATCCGGCCACGCCCCGGCCCTCTCCTGGGCAAAGGCGACCTCGGGTCCGAACTGTGCTCCCGAGAGAAGTTCCGTCCTCACGCCTCCATCGTACAGGGTGACATTGCCCGGGGCGTAGCTCGATTCTTCGGGAATGAGAGAGGTGAGTCCATAGCCGACCATGTTCGACTGCCCCGCCAGGACGAAGACCTTCTTGCGATCATCGCCGGAGGGGCCGCCGTTGCCACAGCTGGTGCAGGCGACGGCGAATGCTAGAACGAGAAGGGGCGATTTTAAAAAGGTTGGACGCAGATCTTTTTGCGATTTCATCGTCCTGTCGAACAAGGGTCTCTCAGGGAGCCGGTTGGAAATATTCAGAGAAAAGATATTCTATCCTGCCGAGGTGTTTCTGGATGGAAAACGGCATTATTTGTGTAAAAACATCAAGCTTTATCAGAGCGTTTGCAACAGCATCGTCCCTCGAGATCGCTCTGAGCCTTTCTACCATTCCTTTGTTCACCAGCCTGATTTGATTGTAAAAATTAATTAACCCTTGCAGGTCCCAATCCGCCTTTTTGCCTCGATGATTTAATAAGTATTGGCCAAGGAGATATATGCTGGTGGAGCGGAATATGGTTTCTTCCGGAGTTGCAAAAGGAAGATGAAATCGTACCATGGGCTTGAGCTTATTTAAAACGGGACATCCACTTGTGACCATGTATATTCCTAATAATGAGCTTATTGAATCTTGGAGGGTTGTTTTTTTCATAAATGTTCTCTGAGCGGTTTCAACGGTGACGTTGACTTTCTTATAGGAAATTAAATTTTGAAAAGTATCCATAAGCTCAACGAGATTCAAGGCTGTCGGGCAGTATTCGTTCGTTTCGGTGTCCAGGGGGCAGTTCTCACAACGATACGAGTCGAGTTTTGCCCATGCGGGCTTTTTCTCAATCTGCTTGCCGGGGATGTAGTTAAAATTTACGGGATCGAGGTGGATTTCAAACTGTTTTTCCTTCCCGTCTTCAAAAGAGAATTTGTAAACATATTTTATAGGTGCATCAATTTTTTTCATGAGTTAGCCAATCTCACCAGCTGGAAAAGAAAGATGAGTAAGTTTACCAGCATCTTCGGTCGATGGCTATACCTGTAGAGATCACTCCCTTGGACAAATCCTTCGAAATGTGCATATCTTTCAATGGTGAAATCCTTTTAAGGGTTCGATGATGAAGTGTCCAAGGTGCAATTCTTCAAATCCACCTCAGTTTAAGTTCTGTGGCGAGTGCGGCCAAAATTTAACCATTCCTCCTGAGTCAGCCCCAAAAGATCTATCCTTTGATGAAAAACTGAACAAGATTCAACGATATCTTCCCGAGGGTCTTACAGAGAAAATCCTGGCCCAGAGAGAGAAAATCGAAGGAGAGCGCAGGCAGGTCACGGTGATGTTCTGCGACCTGGTGGGGTTTACTTCCCTATCTGAAAAGATCGGTCCTGAAGATGCATATTCCATCATGGATCAGGTCCTCGAAATCCTTATACACAAGGTCCATGAGTATGAAGGTACGGTCAACAAGATGACCGGTGACGGGATTATGGCCCTTTTTGGTGCTCCTATTGCCCTGGAGGATGGACCCCAGCGGGCCATTCGGTCCGCCCTGGCAATTCACAGGGAGATGTCCAGGATCAGCGAAAAAATAAATCAAGAAAAGAAACCAATGTCGTCTTTCAGAATGCGGATCGGGATTCACACAGGTCCGGTGGTTGTAGGAACAATAGGCAATAACCTTAGGGTAGAGTTCACTGCAATTGGGGATACAGTAAATCTGGCATCCAGAATGGAAGGTCTGGCTGAACCGGGGACTACCTATGTGACCGAGGAGACACGCAGACTGACCGAGGGGCTCTTTGAGTTTGATGCCATAGGGAAAAAGGCAGTTAAGGGCAAAGGGGAAGCGATCCCTGTCTATAGGGTCCTATCCAGTAAAGAGGATATGCACCGCCCTCGTCTGGGTTCTGAGCGGATGATCTATTCCGACATGGTTGGGAGGGACATCGAACTTGACAGGCTGGAGCATCAGGTGAGGAAGGTCATAGACGGTGAGGGTTCGATTGCCAGCGTTATTGGAGAGGCTGGAATTGGCAAATCGAGGCTCATGGCTGAATTGAAGAAACGTGAGGTGATGAAGAGGGTAACCCTTCTCGAGGGAAGATCGATCTCAATAGGGAGGAATTTAAGTTTTCATCCGATTATTGATCTTTTAAAGCAATGGGCGCGGATACGGGAAGGTGATGGAGATGCGAAAGCATTCGGCAAGCTGCAGGCTGCTGTCAGGTTTCTCTATCCGGAAAGATTCGATGAGGTGCTACCGTTTATGGCTACTCTCATGAGGATGAAATTGTCCGGCAGGTATGCGGAAAGGGTTAAGGGCATAGAGGGCGAGGCCCTGGAGAAACTGATTCTGAAGAATGTGCGGGAGCTTTTAATCAAGGCAACTGAACTGACCCCTCTGGTGATTGTAACAGAAGATCTGCACTGGGCCGACACGAGCTCCATTGAGCTTATGGAATCTCTGTTTCGCTTGGCGGAGACCCGCAGGATTCTCTTTGTTAATGTGTTTCGCCCGGGCCATAAGGAAACGGGAGACCGGATAGTTGAAACCATAAAAGAAAGGTTTCCGGCGTATTATGTCGAAATCGTGCTAGAGCCTCTGGATGAGCGTACGAGTGAAACGCTTATCACCAATATGTTGAACATTAGCTGGCATCACCAAGCCATCACCGGGCAGATAGTACGGCGATCCGGAGGCAATCCCTTTTTCCTTGAAGAGGTTGTGCGGTCGTTCATCGACGAGGGTGCGGTGGCTCTGAAAGACGGAGCATTTGAAGTGACAGAGAAAATCGGAGCCATAGCCGTTCCGAATACTGTCAACGATGTGCTGATGACCAGAATTGACCGACTCGAGGAGAAGACACGCCATCTGGTGAAGGTCGCGTCGGTAATCGGTAGAAAATTTTTTTTCCGGATTCTTTCAGAGGTGGCGAGCGCTGTTGAGGATATAGACAGCAGACTATCCTATTTGAAAGAGATACAGCTTGTCCGAGAACACCGGAGTATGGGCGAGGTAGAGTATCTTTTTAATCACGCCATTGCTCAGGAGGTCGCATATGAATCTATTTTGCCGCAGAAGAGGAAGGAGCTTCACCTAAAGGTTGCGGATTCTATAGAGAAAGTCTTTGGCGAAAGGCTCCATGACTTCTATGGTATGCTCGCCTATCACTACAGTAGGGCCGAGAGTCTGGAAAAGGCGGAGGAGTACCTGATAAAGGCCGGTGAGGAGGCTTTGAAATCTTCAGCATCCAGCGAAGCGCTGCATTATTACGAGGAAGCCCTGGCCCTCTATCTGAACAAGCGTGGTGACGCGGCGGATCCTGAAAAGATTGCGATGTTCGAGAAGAATATTGCCCTCGCCCTGTATAACAGAGGACAGTATGACGAAGCCGTAGAATATTTTGACAAAGCACTTCCCTACTACTGGGGCAAATTGCCAAAACATGAGATTTCGGCAAAAATTAGATTTTTATCTGTTTTTTTTCATTTTATTATAGCCCTGTACCTTCCATCTCTGAAGTTTAGAAAAACCCCCACACTGAGGGATGCTGAATTTATCGATCTCTCTTATAAGAAATGTAAAGCCCTGGCAATAATAAATCCGAAGAGATTTTTTATTGAATCCTTGTACATTTGTGAAGGGGTCACCAATTTTGATTTAACAAAATTCGAATTAGGGATGGAAATATTTATAGGTGCCAGCGCTTTATTTTCCTTTACTGGCATTTCATTCAGATTGAGCAGAAAGATACTGGATTCCGCCAAGGGCAGAGTTTGTAAAGATGACGTGAAAGAGTCTATTACATATGAATTATTGGAAACAGTACACAATTATTTCCAGGGCAATTGGAAAGCGATAAAAGAGTATGATGATGACTTGGTAAAGAAAAATCTAAGTATTGGGGAAATCTATTTTGCAACACAACATTTGTTCTGGCATGGACTGTCAACTATTTATCGGGGATCCTTAGACACTGCTGAATCAATAGTGAATCGATTAAGAGATATTTTTGAGATATACGAGAACGATTTTTCCTTAGCAGTCAAATATGAATTGAATACTGATTTACTGATGGAATACCGCAAACTCCATGATGCCGTGTTGGAAGTTGAGGCGGCAATTGATTTTGCGCAAAAGGCGGGTTTTGGAGTGTCTTTATTTGAAATGTATTCATGTAAAGCGTGGATACATATCTTGATGGGAGATCTTGAGGAAGCGGAAAATTCTTTACAGCATGCGAATGAAATCAGATCCGAGGATAATGCTACTCCTGTGCAGTTATCTCATTTTTACCGGAGCCAATTGGAGTATTATCTCTATCGATTAAACGAATCGATTAAAAACGGCAATAAATTAGAGTCACTTAAATACAAAAGGAAAGCTGGAAAATCAGGCAGAAAGCTGCTGAAGGTTTCGAAGAAAGCGGCACAACACCGTATCGAATCATATAAGCTGACGGGAGTATACTTCTGGCTGATCGAAAAGCAGAATAAAGCCATCAAGTGGTGGCATAAAGCTATCGACGAAGGTGAACGCATTGGCGCACGTCTTGAGCTTTCAAGGGCTTACTTTGAAGTCGGGAAACATTTGCTTGAAGCTGAGAGCAAACATGATATGCTAAACGGAATCAAGGCAGAAGGGTATCTGGAAAAGGCAAGGATTTTGTTTGAAGATATGGACCTGCAATGGGATTTGGATGAATTAGGTCGAGTGACCCATGGAAGATAGAGTAGGAGATTTCCTGTCATCCTGTTCCGAGATCGACTTTGGCCCAGTCGACCTTTCCGACGGAGAAAAGAAATTTTACAGTGAATTGAACAAGGAAATTATTTTACTATGCAAGTCCCTGCCTGAATCGACTCATACAGATGCATTGCTGTTTTTTATGGGATATTCAAAAACGCCATTCGGCCAGGAGATCAATTTTTTCAGGAATTACTATGTGCCCACATGGTCAATTATTTACTGGCTTATTCAATCCGATAACAATGACAAAGGACTGGGACAAAAAGATATAAAAAATGCAATAACCGCACATTCCATGGCCATGTGCCTTCACTCTCTTGATGATCATCTTACTGACAAAGAGATGCCGGTTACACATCTGACACTGCTGTTGAGAAGCCAGTCATGGATGATCATGAATAACGCTTTTACTGGATTGGCTGACGGAGTCAATGGAGGGGAAAAGATTGTTCAGAGCTTCATGGACGAGTACTATTCCGGTATCCGCGGCTCGGAGGCGATCGAATCTCTGGATAGCTACTGTGACATCTTCCGGAAACAGATGGCAACAGGTTTGATCGCCCCGGTCCTTATGACAAAAAGGATGACGGGTGATGAAAAATTTGTAGGCGCCATTCAAAACGCCTATGGCTCTTTCGGCACTGCCTGGAGGCTGCTCGATGACATACAGGATATTGAGAAAGATATGAGTAAAGGCGTTCCTTCCTCTATATATTTCTGCCTCTCTGAAGATATGAGGATTTTGTGGGACAAGAATACAGGAGAGAAAACAAAGGAAGAAGGCTGCTGCACCGAGGTTGTTTTGGATTACGTTTTGGAAAACAGAGTGATTGACATAGTGAAGGAAAGGATATGCAGCGAATTGGAATCGGCCGCAGCTATTGCGGATTATTACGATATGACAGGTTGGGCTGATGAATTTCGCTCGCTGTTGAGACCTCTGAAGAATACCCGGGGCCCCGTATGAACAGGAACGTCGAAGAGGAAGCCTGCCTGGGCGACAGAGAAGAAAGCATCAGCATTGAAGTCACAACCCACTGCAACAGCGCATGCCTGCATTGCTTTGCCCGTACTGGAATATCCGAATACTCGAACCTATCACTTGGCACTGTTAAAGAGATTCTTTCCGAGGCATATAACACGGGATATCGTCATCTTCACATTACAGGCGGTGAGCCTCTGCTCTGGGAAGGATTGTTCGAGGCCCTGGATAATGCCTTTGGCATGGGATACGAAAGAGTCCTGATGAATACTAATGGAACGCTCCTTACAGAGGACGTTGCCAGGAGACTTGCCGCCTACGATGGACTTGCCATTTCGGTGAGCCTTGAGGGGACGGAAGAGCTTCATGCCCAATTGCGAGGACAAGGATCTTACAGGCATGCTCTTAATGGCATTGAAAAGATTCATGATGCCGGTATGGATCTTATTATTTTTACAATTGCCAGAAAAGCTCTGCTTCCAGAGCTGCCGCATTTCGCGGATGATTTATACAACAAATTTCCCGACATAAAATATCTGGCCCTTATACAGCTAATTAACGTGGAAAATGATCGCTTTTCCCTTGCAGAAGAGATGATCGATCCTGAGAGCTTGGTGCAGCTTGCGCGGTCCATCTCGCTATTGAACCTCTATGGCCTTCGAACCATCGTGAAAAATAATCCACTTGTAAATGTCATATCAAAACTGATTGAAATGCCATGGACTCCACAGGGGCATCCACTGTACCGAGAGAGAAGCATGATTGTCATGGCAAATCGAGATATCTGCCTCACACATTCGAGCAGGGACAGCTTCGGCAAGTACAAACCGGGTATGATCGAGAAAGTTCTGGCATCGAATGAATATCAAAGGGCCGTTGCGCCGGATGCAACCACGTGTCCATTGTGTAAGCATGCTGAGCTGTGCTCGGAATTCGGCATGGTGCGGCCTTCGGAATGGAACATGAACATGGGAACCGAGGATCTCTATTGCAAAAGTGTGCTGGAGAGGTTCGCATCCTGACTTGACATAACGATGATGCTGGATTTCGAATTTTTATAAAGATTTTTTCATGAATATTGACATCCCTTGCCCGTCATGATATTAGAAAAATCGTCGGTTGCATAAATCATAATATCGCAAAGAAAGGGGGAGCTATCATGGCAGTGAAAAAGGCAGCGCAAAGGTCGGGGAAGAAGAATTTTATCGACTTCATTTTGGACATACAATCGAGTGAAGAATTGCTGAAAGGTTTTATTACGGCCAAGAGCGCAGGAAGTCTCACTAAATTTTTTGTTAAAAAGGGATATACAGTAAGCGAAGCAGATAGTAAAAAGCTAATACAAGCAAAGAAAAAATATGGTCTGTCTGAATGGCCGCTGCCTCCGTTCTATTAAAAAAAAGCAACACATAACAATTGAGATCCACACCAAAAAGCATTTTCCTTGCCCGCCATAAATTTCCTCCAGCGCGGCACTCAACGGTGTACTGCGCCCTGAAGCCTTCTGTGTGATGGATTACGGGATAATGATAGTCGGGGGAGGTCCGGCAGGAATCTCTACCTGGCTGCATCTGAACAAAATTGCCCCTCAATTGGCCGGCCGTTCCCTTCTGATTGAAAAAGCCGTTTTTCCCCGCGACAAGCTATGTGCCGGTGGATTAGGCAGCTGGAGCCTGAATGCACTGGAACACCTCGAAGTTGAACTTGATATCCCGTCCCTGATTGTTTCTGAGGTGGAATTCAGATTTGGAAAGGAAGAATATCATCTCCGCCAGCCCAATTTGTTCAAAATAGTGCAGCGGATGGATTTCGATCATGCCTTGGTAAAAGACGCGTTGAATCGAGGTCTCGAGCTACACGAAGATGAAATGTTCATCGAGGCAACCCATGAGCAGAATGGGCTGATTGTAAGAACGAATAAGAGAAAATACAGCGTACAAGCTCTTGTGGGTGCCGACGGCGCACTAAGCACGGTGCGCCGAAAGATGATGCCGCCTCAGAAACCACACATTGCACCAACGATTCAGATATTTTCTGCTGTTGATCCTCAATACGACGCCGAATTCGACGAAAAAAAGATCGTCTTGAGTTTAGACCCTGTAAAGGAGGGCCTGCAAGGTTATGTGTGGCATGTCCCATGCCTGAAGAATGGTGTCCCATCAGTGGCCCATGGCATTGGCGATTTTCGGATCTTTCCGGATAAACCGCTGGCCGACTTACGAAAGATTTTCAGTCGTGAATTGCAGACGCGAAATATTCACAACGAGCCCAAATCGTGGTCCGGCCACCCCATCCGTTGGTTGTCCAATGAAGACATCCTGTCACAGTCGAATGTAATTCTGGCGGGTGATGCCGCGGGAATTGAACCGGCGTTTGCAGGAGGGATCCATATCGCACTGTCATACGGTGAGATTGCAGCCAATGCAATCATCGATGCATTTCAGAATAAGGACTTTTCTTTTGAAAATTATGGACAGAGGGTAAAGTCCCATATGGTGGGCAAGTATATTGACGAGTCCATCCGTCTGGCCCGGAAAATGTATGGCGGTAGTATGAATCCTTTACATTTGGCGCGTGACTTCTCCACGAAAAGAAATATCAGCGCAAATCTACTTTTTCTCTTGCGTCGACAAATCGAGGTATAAGATTACACCAACAGAAAATAAATGTTCTTATCGCTCTTTCTGGGCTTGAAAACAGAATAGGTGTTCGGCTCTACAAAGTAAAGCTTCTTGTTTCCTTTCTTATCCGCAGTAACCATCCAGTTAAGGGAGTGAGGAAAAGGAAAGGGCAGCAATCCCCAAACCATGCCAAAACA
>CAZFWM010000100.1:2956-21034 GCA_964522545.1 uncultured Thermodesulfobacteriota bacterium | reverse complement strand
AAAAACGCCTCGAATTATTGGAGAATCTTAAAATTGAAATGTCGCTGTAGTAGTATGAAATAGTACCAGAATTCGGAGATCAAAACAAGAAAATGACGCTCATGTCGCCGAGTCCACCCTACCTCCCTGCAGCGGCGAACGCGTGAATCCCGCCCCGGCCCTTGAAGTCGTTGGTGGTCATGTACACGAATCCCTTGCCGTCGGGATAGATCAGGGTGGCGAAGGTCTGCGGGAAGGGGGCTGTTTCCTCGATCATGTTTCCGCTCAAAGAGTCGAATATCCTGAGGGCCCGTTTCCCCAGGGGGCGCTCGAAACAGTAGAGGTAGGTTCGGTTGTTTGCTGTCTGAACCGGGCATGAGGCGAAGCGAGAAATCTTTCCGGGAATATATACTGCAAAGAAAAGATTTCTCCCTGCGGTCGAAATGACATATCCGACCATTTATATAATCAACAATATTTCGCTTATAGATTTGAATCGATTTATTCAAAGTCCTCTGCGACTCTGCGACTCTGCGTTAAAAATAAATCTGGGAGCAAAAGTCCGTCCGAAGGGCGATAAGTTCATCCGTGCACGTCCCAGAAGTCGCACTCCTCGCTGAGCAGATCATTCTCCAGGCGGATCATCGAGTCGAGGATGATGTTCTGTTTCCGGTTCGTCTCGTAGCGGGGCCACGCGGGAAGGCCCTCCCCGTTCGGGTCGCTCCGGGCTGCGAAGCCGGCCCAGTAGTGGAGCATCGTATCGGAGAGGCGCAGGGCCCCTGGGCCCGGCCCCAGAGGATAGACAAGGGACCAGATGCCCCAGTCGAAGCTCTCGAAGAGGACGACCTCGTCCATGCCGTGGGTGGCGCCGATGAGGGGGGCGGCCCAGTAGCCGTCGAAGGTGAAGTGGTAGAGATAGGTGTCCGGGTGGTGCCTCGACAGGGCATCTGCCGCGGCGCGGGCCTTGCAGCGGAACCATCGATCCCCCTCGATGTGTGAGAGCGCCTCCATGGGATAGTCGAACGCACCCGGGGGATAGAGCTCCAGGATCTCCCCGGCAAGATCCCCGTACCGGCGTCGCACATGACATTCGTACTGATCCCATGTCATGGGCACGGGATCCGGATCCATGTTGAACCAGATGAACATGGAGTACTCGTCCCGGCAGGTCCCGATGATAACAGGCATGGGCCGGTGCAGACCCAGCCGCAGGCGCCGGAGGGGTTGGTCCGGGACGACGTGGCCGTCTATGTGGGGCCTGTAGCGGCTCTCCGGGACCCGGGTCGGGTCGAAGCGGACCGCCTCCAGGATGGTCCGGGCGTCTTTTCCACGTAGACAATCGAGGAGGTCCGGCCCTTCCGGGCACCCCACGGCCTCGGCCATCATCTCGCCCAGCTCGAACCCATCGCCCTGGGACAGACAGAAGTCGCACATGCCGCTGCTCATGATCGCCTTGTGGAACAGGCCCTCCGCAAGGGGGGAGGCGAGGATCGTGCAGACGCTGATGCCCCCGGCGGACTGGCCGTAGAGGGTCACGTTTCCGGGGTCTCCGCCGAAGTGCTCGATGTTCTCCCGGACCCACTCGAGGGCCTTGATCTGATCTTGGATCCCGTAGTTGCCGGTGCTCCGGTCCGGGTCCTCGGCCTCCAGGTCCCTGTGCGAAAGGAATCCGAACGGTCCCAACCGGTAGTTCATGGTGACCAGAACAACATCCCCCTGATCCGCGATCCGGTCGCCCAGGTTCCCGCCGTAGGAGCCGGATCCGATGATGAAGGTGCCGCCGTGGATGTAGACGATGGTGGGGAAGATGCCCTTTTTTCTCGGCCGCCAGACGTTCAGCGTGAGGCAGTCCTCCCGGCCGTAATCGCCGTCCTTGTTGTCCAGGGGGGTGGAGGGCTGCCAGCAGGGCCGTCCGAACCGATCGGCGGCCAGCACGCCCTCCCACGGTTCGGGATCGTGGGGGCGCTGAAATCTCTTGGCGCCGACCGGGGGGGCCGCGTAGGGAATGCCGCGATACGAAAGGGTGTTCGTTTCCTCTTCGACGATCCCCTGCACGTATCCGTATCGTGTCCGTACCGGCCCCTCGCCGGGGTCCGAGTGGCAGCCCCACGTACAGAGTAGGAGGATTGCATAAAGGGAGTGAACGCGAGTCATCCTGTGCATTGTTACTCCTCGACCGACGGGCGCAACCTCGGACACTGTTTTCATGGAAGGACGCCGGTAATTCAGCCGGACGGGGAGAGAGTACTCATATTCCGAGGACAAAGCAAGAAATGGAAGGTGTTGGAAGGTCGAATTCCCGATTCGATGAAGCAGGTGCCGACTTCATGAACATTTACTCGGATCATGGCGCTGCCGTCGATGACGGGTGTGGATGAGAGGGGGGCAAAGGTCTGGCCGCCGTCGGTGGAGAGGTACGAGGCGCCGCTGCCCGGCCTCGATAGATCGACTCCGAGCGAGCATCCCCGGGAAGCTGTGTTTGCAAGGGCTACGAAAAAGGCGGCATGGGGCGTCCCTGCCGAATTGATCTGAAGATCCCCCAGCGGCACCTCTTGGAATCCTCCGCGTCCCAGAGTGATCGATATTCGGGCGATCTCCATCCCGGGCCCCGGGGCCTGTTCGCAGCCGGCGGCGTCCTCGTAGACGATCACTTCGGCTTGGTCGCCGGCGGCCGCTCCGCTCGTGTAGAAGGAGACGGAGCTCAAGAGGATGGGGGTGGATATGTCAAAGCGATTGGCCACGATCATGTTTCCGCTTGTCGAGCCCACATGGATCTCGGCCGTGCCGTCGTCGTGAATGCGGGCGTAGACTGAGCCGTCTCCCATGTCCGGCATGCCGATCGGATCTCTATCCTGGAGGCCTTTTCCTCCTGATCCGAGGGGCTCTACTCTCTGGCCGCCCGTGACGTCCGATCCGGAAGCGCCCACAACGCCCGTGTCGTCTCCCCCTCCATCTCTCACATGCCGGGTCGTCTGGCACGTTGCAATGACGTTTGCCCAGAAGATGAAGACCACGGCGGTCGGATCGTGGAATTGCAGGACCCTCGAGATTCCCTCTCCCGGATCGAGCGTCCCATCTGTGAGATCTCCCACCGTGCCCTCGCTGTCGGCTTCTGTGTATCGCCAGCACGCATCCGGCGGCCTGCCGCCGCTTCGAGCATGGTTGTCCGCGTTGACGCCGGTCACCGTGTCCGGCGTGAGGACCTCCAGAACGGCGGCCATGGGGAGGTTGATCGCCTGGTCCGCCGATTTGTTCTCTACATGGAATACGTCCATGTATATTTTGCTTGCGGGATCCCAGTTCGGCAGACCCGCCTCCGGATCTCCGCTTATGGCCCGGATGAGGGGGTTCACGAGCGTCTCGCATCCGTCCTCGATCCCGTTTCCGTCGGAATCCCCCTCTTCCTCCCCCATGGAAACGCCGGGCGGTGGGGAAGCGTATTTGGCCAGGATGACGTCCCCGAACCTCCGGGGAGCGATCCACTGGTAATTCGTGCCGTGGGCCAGGAATCTCATCTCGTCCAGGGCGGCGGTCTCGTTCATGGCCACGCCGGCCTTCTCCAGAATGCCGTCCACATATATGTCGTAGGACCCGCCGCCGTTTGTATCCCCAAGCACTTCGATGGAGTGGCTGCCCGTGATGGTCACCAGATTTTCCTGGATCGAGCCGTCCCTGTAATACGAGAGGACTTCGTGTGAAATGTCGGCCCCCTTGTACCAGACCATGTCCACACCGGTCCCGTAATGGGAGGAGGTCGAATCGTACGGCCGGCTCTCGTCCAAAGGCTGGGTGTCATCCATCGCGGAAGAGTCGCCGAGCTGCATGTAGATGTAATAATTTTTCTCCGGCCCGGGCCGCGCCCAGTCAAAGCGGAACTTCCACCGGAATCCGGACGGCAGGGATGACAGGTGCCTTTTCACGATGGGTCTTTTGACGTCGTCCATGGGAATAAAATGGAGGGTACCCGATGAAACTTCCGCAACGGAGCTCGATTCCACCTCTGTCCAGCCGTTCCCCACGATATAGCTATTGGGTCGGTCGAAATCGTCGAAGAACAGAAAAGTGGATTCCCCGTCCGATGTGGTGGCAACCGTGCCGGGAAGGTAATCATAGTACATGTAGATCGTGGCCGATCCGCCTGCCGGAATCTGGGGGACCTCCACCCAGAAGGTGGCGGAATCGGCGGCCACATAGCTCTCCAGCCAGTAGTCCAGCTCCGTATCATCCGTCTCGGCGAACCGGACATCGCCGAAATCATCCTGCATCTTCCCCGGGACGTGGCTCACTTCGAGCAGTACCTGATAATCTTCGAGGGTCTCGCCGGAGCCCTCCGTTATGGTGATGGCTTTACGGCACCCATAATCCGAAAGCCATCCCCAGGAGGAACCGGCCGATCCGAGAACCACCAGGAAAAACACGAAGCCGAAGAGAACGGCTTTTACTCGCTTCCCATACATCGGTCCAAGCTTCTCTGTAAAAATTTCCTACAGTTGACGAGTCGCGGCAATATCGCGTCGGATTTGCACGCCCGATATTTGGAAAAACGGCTACGAACTATCCCCCTGCTGAGCCTGTTTTTCGCGTGATAAGACTGGCCGGCCCGCAATCCCGTCGGGCCGGCTCCTGAAATACGACCGGATCGTTCGTTACGATCTTATGATTATTCAAATATTGTACCAGGGCTCGCACGCGTCGCTGTCGTAATCACGGCATGGAAAAGCAAGCGCTCGAGGGAGAGCGAGAAAAAAGAAATGGCGCGAGCCCTAAGAGCAACCGAGTTGACAAACAAGTGACGGAAGGGCTATCATTATTACATGAACACTTGGTTAACCACTTCATGGCGCACATCAGGGCGACTTAGCTTGAGTTGGCTGTCACTGTATTCGTGCGCGCCGGAGGTGGAAACCGGGTAGTCGACAGAAATTCAAGTATGCCCCGAAGCCCCCTCCGGACAAGAAGCCGGAGGGGGCTTTTTCGTTTGGGCCCCGGATCTTTGAAAGTCGAAAACTGTGTGTGCTGGGATGGCGGAACTTGGTAGACGCGCCAGACTCAGATCCTGGTGTCTTAGCGGCGTGAGGGTTCGAATCCCTCTCCCAGCACCATCGCGCGACCGTGGCGGAATTTGGCATACGCGCCAGACCGAGGTTCTGGTGTCCTCGTGGCGTTGGGGGTTCGACTCCCCCCGGTCGCACCATTTGGGAGGACGATCGCCGGGATGATGGAACAGGTAGACATGGGAGACTAAAACCCGAAAAATGCAGTAGCCACCTACTGCGGCATGGAAAACCTTGCTGCAACGCTTGTTTCACGATTTTGGTCCTCGACGTAGTTTCCAACTACGCCTCCGGGCCAAAATCGCTCCAACTTCGCGTTTCGCTAAGGTTTTCTGCGCCTCGCTACGGCGCCTACTGCATTATTCGGGTTAAAATCTCCTGCCCCAAGGCGTAGGGGTTCAAATCCCCTTCCCGGCACCACCCTGGCACCAGGCGACGGAAAAGGCTCCGGCTTTCCGTTGATTATTCCTGATCGAGCTTCCCGTGCCAGTACTGGAAGCTTCGCAGGTAGTCCCTCCATGTCTCGGGCATGTCTTCACTCCAGGCCAGGACCGGCGAATACGTCCCGGGCAAGGACTTCGGCCGCACCGGCTTCAACCGCAGGCGCATCCCCGCCTGCTCCGGAGTGTGGCCTTTCTTACGCTGGTTGCACGGATGGCAGCAGACCACGACGTTCTCCCAGCGCGTTCTGCCGCCCTGGTGCTTGGGGACCACGTGATCGAAGGTGAACTCGGCCAGGGATACCTTGAGACTACAATACTGGCACCGCCCCTTGTCCCTGACCCAGACGTTCTTCCGGCTGAACTTCACATTGCGTACGAAGACACTGCTCACCCTGTAGACGAACCGGACCACGGAGGGCATAGGCCATGTGTGGTCTATGGAGCGGATGACCCGGTCCTCGTATGCCTCCACGATGACCACACGGCCGGTCACCACCCAGCCGATGGCCTTCTGCCAGGAGACCCTGTTGAGGGGCATCCACGAATCGCTTAGTACGAGCGTTTCCATCTGAGTTCCTCACCCCAAAGTAACTTTATAGCACAGATCGGCCGGAAAGACCAGTAAAAATTCATGGGCCTCCGGCGACACATGGTAACGCAGACGGGATTCGAACCCGCGACCTGGCGGTCCAAAGCCGCCCGCTCTCCCTATTGAGCTACACCCCATCGATGGTGGATCTGATCATGGTGGGTTCCCCGGGGCTCGAACCCGGAATCTCCTGATTAAAAGTCAGGTGCCCTGCCGATTGAGCTAGGAACCCGAAACAGTGGTGCTCCCGGCAGGAATCGAACCTGCAACCTGCCGTTTAGTGGTTCGGTTCATAAATACGGTGACGCACCGAAGCCGATGAGGCACCCGGCCCGCAAGGCGCGAGGAGGGCGAGCCCCTCCTCCAGGCCATAAAAAAAGCCGGGGACCTTGCGGTGCCCGGCTTTCGTAACTCCATATCTCTCCGCTATTTAGCCGGGCACCTCTCTCTGTTCACAGCCGTTATTGATGGCGGGTTTCTCATGGAGCGTCCGTATGAAGGCACCAGCGGACATATCTCCCCGCCTCACGGCTTCAGCCGATCTGCATATCGTTTGTGTTTGTAATCTTTTCGAGTTCATCAGGTCCAACCTATTTTTACTTTCCAATACCGATTTTACGTGTCACATCTCGTCTTGTCAATATTCTGCCCTCAATATTATACGCTTTTTCCGAAAAAATATCGAATCTACTTGGAACTATTCGATGAATCGATGGTGGGACGACCGGCCGGCCGAACGAATCTCTTGTCTCTGCGTTAAAAAACCAGAGGGGAAAAGTGCGTCAGAGGCACGCTATCTTTTCCAAAAAGCCATGAGGCGGCTTCGGAGAAGCCGCGGGCGAATTCCGCTCTGAATTCTTCAGGCAAGAGGTTCAGATCTCTCTTGGCCTGTGGAATCCTCCACGGCTGGACGAGGGCGAGCGCCGCCCCTGCCCCGTAGCCGGAGACGGCGGGAAGAGACGTGCCCTCTATGTCGTTGGAAAGCCGATTCCAATCAATCTCGCCGGTAGTCTGTTCCAGCGAATTCTTCATGGCCTCCACGCCGATCCCGAAGGGCGAGGAACATGAGCCCAGATGTTCGCATAGGATGACACCTCTGACAGGCTCAGGAAGAATCTTTGCAAGAGAGGCGACCGCACTGTTCCGGGATGCGGGCGTCCAGAGGATACCTGCGGTCACGTACTCCATGTCTGCTCCGGCCCTGTTTCCGACGAAATCAAGTATCGTCTCCGGCTCGGCCCTGTATCTCAATCCCAGGCAGGCGCCGTAGGCAAGAGAGAAGTAGTGACGGTACCCGGGATCCGTCGTCGTTGGGGATTCCAGGGCTCGGCCTATCTCTTCAGGCCCGCAATAGCGAAGAAAGTTTGTGAGGCCCATGTAAAAAAAGTGACGGTATTTATCGGGGATAGCCGGATCAAGGGCCCTGCGAATATCACCCATTGCCAAATCCATGTAGCCCGCCATTTCGCCCATTCTGAAGAGTAGAGACAGCCCGAAAGGCTCAAGCTCCTTCTCGTCCGTATGAAGCTCGCTTGAAAGGAGATCCCATTTCTCCTTGACCTGCTCAAAGGTGTGGATGGGGGAGAGCACTTTCGCGATGGGAAGGGGCGGGGTCAATTTGGAATTACAACGATCCGCTGCGATCCTGGCAATTGGGTCAGCGAAGAAGCCCGGATTGTGTGCCGAAAATCCTCTGTAGCTCGAAGCGCTCTCTCCGATGCACAAGTGGTATTTATAAATTGTGTGCCACTGAAGAAGGGCAAGAGAGAGGATCGCCACGCCGAAGGCGGCCTTGAAAGCAGGCGGGAGCCATCTGAGGGCGGCGTGCAGCCGACAGGCCCTATTCGCCGTGACGGCGCCTCCCATTGCACAGAAAAACGGAAACAGCGGAAACATGTACGCGCGGTGAAGTGTACCCTCGAAGGTCCAGCATGCTGCAAGATGAATGAAGAGGTAAAGGACGCACCAGACCTCGAGCCCCCGTGTGGCGGAAAACCCCGGGCGCAGAAACCTTGAGATTGCAAGGACAGCGAATCCGATCGTCACGGCAACCGGGAAGGTCGCGAATGTCCCAAGGGCAAGAATCCGAAAAGCAGCTTCCGGGATCGCATAGGCCACTTCGAACCCGTCCGTGTCGATAACGATATTCATGGCTGTCGCTTCTTTGAAAATATCCCAAAGACCTATCGCTTTGGTGAGAGAGAAGCTGATATCAAAGCTGTTCCAGAGAGGCATGTCATTGATGGACATCACTTCGAGAGAGCTATACCTCAAAGAATGATAGACCAAGGGAGAGATGCCGATACAGAAACCTGCGATCATTCGGAAGACGGGAATGGACGCCTTCTCAGGTCTTGTGGATCTCTTGGCGTGCAAGAGGAAAAGGATGATCAGGTCGGCGGCTATGACGGAACCATGGTCATAATGGAAGTAAACTCCGAGGCCGTTAACAATTCCGAAGAGGATCCCTATCCGAGGCGACGTGACCTCCTTTTCCTCCCAGCTCTTGAATATTCGCCAAAGGAGCAAGGCGTTGAGGAGCCCGAACAGAGGGACCTCACAGTGGTTTGCCAGGGCCAATATGGATCTCCGGAGATACGGCATGGGGGCGCAGAGCAGAAGGAGCCCTGCCCAAAGGGCCGCCCTGGGGCCCCAGACCCTGAGACACAGGGCAACAAGGGAGGCCATGATCGCGCCCTGAAAGAGGATGGAGCCAAACGCCAGGTGCAAGAGGGAATCCCCGAGGAGATGATAGATCGGGACCAAGAGGAGGGAAAAGATGACGCTTCCCCCTTGATTGGGTTTGTACTGGATCTCGAAAGGATCGGAAACGAAGCGGTTGAGGAGGGACTTCGCCATCCATCCCATGTAAAGCCCCTCGTCGTTGTACAGCAAGTCGGGGCATCCATTGAAGACCACCAGACCCCAGACTGCGATCAGCAGGATCGCAGCGGCCAGGGCGGCACCTGTCGGCGCAACCTTTGCCGGCCAAGGCCGGTGGTCATCCATGGAGCTTTGCCGTCTCGACATGCACTCTAGTCCTCAGGTCCATCAGCGGAACGAATACCTTGCGCCTCAGGTGAAGGAGGCCGCCAGGGAAAGCCGCACCTTCCTGCGCACTTACATCGCCACACCTATGAAACAGGACTCTGAAGGCTTTTCGTGGGCACGGACCATGGCGTTGCCATCGATGATCGGCATGATTGAGAGCGGAGAAAAGGTCGAGCCTCCGTCGGTGGAGACATAGGAAGCTCCGGCATAGGGCCCGCTCATATCGATTCCGAGAGTGTAGCTTCTCTCCGCCTTGTTCATCACGGCTACAAAGAAGGCCGCGCCGGGGGCGGCGTCGGCGTTGAGTACCGGGCAACCCTCCACCGACACCTCCTGGAAGCCTCCGGCACTGAGAACCATTGTCTCCCGCCAGATCTCCATGGAGGGATCCGGCACCGGGGCTGATGCGGTCGGGTTTTCATAGATGATCACTTCGGCCTCATCTCCGGCGGCCGCTCCGCTTGTGTAAAAGGAGACCGCCCTGAGCGAGACGGGCGCGGATGCGGAGAACCGGTTCGCCATGATGAAGGCCCCGGAGGCCGATCCCGCATAGATCTCGGCCAGGCCGTCATCCAGGACGAAGTCCGCCACAGGCCCTTCGTCTCCCGTACCCCTTGTTCCGGAACCGGGAGAGAATCCAATCTGCCCGAGCCATAGATCCCCCCTCGATGATCCCGGAACATACACATCCACCCAGAACTCGAAGGTCGCCCCCCCTTCGTCGAGGATCTGCCAGGTCCGGCCGATCCTTTCGTCGAGGTCCAGGATGTCGTCGGCCGAGGTCGTTCCGTCGTTGCTGGCCTGGCTGTACTCCCAGTACCCCGTGGGCGGTCGGCCCCCGCCCCCGTCCGTGTTCGCCCCCTCGACCGTCTCGGGCGTGAGGGTCTTGAGGGTGGCGCGCATCGGCATCTGGATGTCCTCGGCCGAGATACTCTGGATCGTGAGGTAATCTTCGTAGAGGTCATCGTCGTCCCCCGGGTTGACCGTGAAACGCGGGTACCCGGGATCCAGGGCCGGTGTACAGCCCGGACAGCTTTCCGAGCCGCTCAATCCCCGGATCTTGTCGTTGATCAGGGTACCCTCGTCGTAGTCGTACGACACCTCCACCTCGGCGATTTTCAGGATGATGTGCCATGTTTCAAGGCCGGGGCCCCAGAAAGAACTATTTGATTCCCGCACCCTGAAATAGACCTTCTTATCTCCCGAAACGATGTGACCGATGTTCAGCCCCCCCTCATAACCACCGTCATTTCCGAACTGGGTAAAGGTGATCTGTTCTTCGATGAAGGCCCCGGCGCTGATGGCCGCCGCGTCCATGGTCCTGTACATCGGCGGGGAGGCGAACCGGTAGACATCGATGAAATATCGATCATCGCTCGTTGGGGCGATGGCGCAGTCCACGGCGGCGTTGACCCTGAAGGTAATGCTCTCGAGAAGGGACGTATCAAAACCGCTCAGGTCGAATTTGAACAATCCCGTCTGGGAGGATAATCCCACAGGGTCTGGGGGGGGATCTGTGATAACCCCCTCAATGCCGACGAATGTGACTGGATCGAGGTCGGTGACGGTGGCCCTTTCCCCGGGCGTGAAGTATGTGTTGACGATGTCCTCCGGCCCCGGCCCGGAAGCCAGGCTGGCACTGGCCGCGGATTCAAGCGTGAGGGTCCCGGTGCCGCACAGGGCTTCGCCACATGGGACAAGGATGAGAAAAGAAGTAAGGATCGCACCAAGAGCTTTTTTTCTTTTCATTTCGTCCTCCTGTAATCAGGTCGATTGTTTTTCAGACGATGAGAAGAAGGTACAAGAATTCAGAGATCAAAACAAGAAGAAGCAAAAACATCTAGAAAGGGGGGAGATCAGAAGGGAAGGTGCCGCCAGGACGGCGGCGGTACGAAAAATCGAAACGAGAAAAGGCGCAATGAGTCGCGCCCCTACGCTATTCGGCAACGAATCAATGTAGGGGTGACCGGCCGGTCGCCCCCCTGCGCGGCCTGAAAAGGGCGCAGCAAGCGGCGCCCCTACCTGCTTCACACCGCGGGAACGAGGGAAAACGCGTCAGGGCCTATCCGGCCGTCCCTTTCGACGCGATCCGGATCGCGGCCCAGCGGGCGAGCCGCGCGCCCAGGCCGATGAGGGCGCCCCAGACGACGTAACCCACGGGAGCGCCCGCCGCCACCAGCACGAGGATGGCGCCCACCGCCAGGCCGAAGAGGATCCGACCCCGCCGTCCCCGGCTCGCCCCTCCCACGAGCCGGCCGGCGAACCCGGCGAGGGCGGCGGCCACGAGGAGGGCCGCCACGGCGAGGGCGGTGTGGAGCTTCCCCGATACATAGAAGAGCCGCAGGGACGACGCCTCGCCGATGGTGATGAGCTCCCGGAAGCGCATGGAGGTCCCCTCCTCGGGAACGGCGAACCGGGCCGGGAGGGCCCCGGCGCCGTCCTGGGCCATCTGCTGGGCCGCCTGGATTCTCTTGCGAAAGACCTGCTCGGCCTGGGCCTGCTGCATCTCCAGCGCTGGGCGGTAGTCGTCCCGCTCAACGTAGCTGCGGGCCTCCTTCTTCATGGCCGACTTGGGATACGGCGCCTCCGCCTCCATCACCTCGTCGGCCATCTCCAGGGCGCGCCTCTCCACTCCCTCGAAGACGGTGCCCGGCCCCCACGGCCCGGGCGGGCTGTAGGGCTCGCGCATGGAGCCGCCCACGCGGACGTATTCGTACCGGGCCGGGGCGAAGAGGGTGAGCATGGACCGGGAGATCGGCAGATCGACCTCGGGCAGGGTGATCGGGATCATCCCCGCGGTCCGGAGCGATGCGCCGAGGTTCGAGTAGTAGATGATCTCCACGGTGAAGCTCCCGAGCTCGGAGCCGACATAGCTCGACTTCTCCAGGGGCAGGAGGATCTTCCCCTCCCGGGTCTTGCTCGGCCGCACCGGCTTCCCGGCGACGAAGCTCGACCAGAGGGAGATCGCCCCGCTCTCGGGCAGAGTGACCTCGAGGAACTGCTTCCGGTTGTTCCGCACCGTGTAGACCGCCCGGGTCACGCAGTCGCCGTCGTCGGTCACCTGCACGACGTAACTGGTCGTGTCGATGGCCGCCCCCAGGACCGGCTGGGTCTCGTGGCGCACCACCTTGAGATCGGCGGAGAAGGGGTGCCGGAGGTATTTCAGGGAGAGGACGATCGGGCTGGTGGCGCCGCTGCTCAGCCCGGCCGGGAGCTCTTTGGCGTCCACGAGCTGCAGGCCGGTGATCGCCTCCTCCGGCGTGACCTCCACCCCGCCGGTGACCTGGATGGCGAAGAACCCACGCTCCCGCTCGACCCTTTCACCCCCCTCGACCCCCTCGGCCCGGACCGCCGGGAGGGGGAAAGAGAACGACTCGTCCGGTGTTGAGCGTTCGAGGACGACGGTCAGGCTGTAGGCCCCCTTCACCTCGAAGCCGACTGTGGCCGTGAGGCGCCGGCTCTCCTCGTCGAGCTTCCATCCGGCCAGGGAGGTGCCGGTGCAGTCGGCCACGTCGAACCCCTCCGGCACGGTGAGGGTGAACTCCCCCACCGGGGCGTGGCGCACTTCGTAGGCGAGCTGCACGATGGCCCGGACGAACCCCTCGTCGATGGAGACGAGAGTGCTGTTCTCCACCAGCACCTTGGGCGGCAGCGTCTCCTGGATCTCCTCCCTCTTCTCGAGGGCCACGGTGTAGCGCACGGTCAGGGTGTCGTCGGTGAGGATCGCCGAGATCCGGTCGTCCGCCTCCTGGCTCATGGTCGCCCCGTCCACGGTCACCCCGGAGAGCTTGGGCCCCACTTCGAGGGTGAGGACCTGCCCGGCCGCGGCCGGGAGATCGAGGGAGACCGCTCCCGGCCCTGGGATCTTGGGCGCCGGGCTCCGGAAACGCAGGGTCAGGGTATGGGTGGCCGGCCCCCGGAGTACGAGGAGGACCCAGCCATTGCCGTCGGTGACGGGCGCGGTCCTGCCGTCGATCCGCACGTCCGCCAGGGGCGCATCGGTCTCCACCAGGGGCAAGAGGACCCAGCCCCTCTTCAGGACCGACAGGGGGTAGTCGGCGGTCAGCTCGAGGCGCCCCTCGTCGAGACGGCCAGTGAGGGTGCCTCGGCCGAGGGTGCAGTCCACGGGCGGGTCCGGCTCGATGGCCGGGTCAGGGGCCTGAAGCTTCTCCAGGATCTCCCGGAAGTCAGCCCAGGGGATCGTTACCTCCCCGCCGTCGAGGTCCGGTACCTCGCCGGCCGCCACAGATGCCGCCATGGCGAGGGAAGCGAAAATGAAGAGCGCGACCATATGGTGGATTCTCGGCCCCCTCATGACGCACCTCCTTCCGACGGACCCTCGCCGGGCGGGGGCATCGGCTGCGAGCGGTCCCTCCTCCTTGCACGGGTCCAGCGCAACAGCATGATGCCGGCGCCGAGCACGAAGCCGAGGACGATCGTGCCTCTTCCACCCCCCTGCACCGTGGCGGCGGCGCCCATCAGCAGAAGCGAGACCAGGGCGAGCCCGACCCCGCTCTTCGCCGGCGCCTCGATGAAGGATGAGCTCCGGGAGAGCAGGAAATGTGCGAGGAAGTACGCCGGGTAGGCGGCGAAAAGGAAGAGGAGCAGCTTCAGGATGGAGGACCGCTTCCGGAGCCCGTAATAGAAGGTGATCGAGGCCTTCTCCTCGGGATCGACGATCCGAGTGCCGAAGGTGCGGTGGCCCCCCTCCCAGGTGATGTCGAGCTCCACCGGCAGGGCCCCCCGGGCCATGGCGCTCCGGTAGTTGAGGTTCGACGCCTCCACCGGGATGTCGAGGATCTGCTTGTGCACCTGGGACTGTTCCTCCCGGTATCGGACGTTCCGGTCGAACGCCTCCTTATCCAGACCGCGCAGATCGTGGATGAGGCCCTTGGAAGCGAGATCCGAAACAGTCGTCGACTCCCCGGAGAGGGCCGCCGAAGAGGAACCGGCGGGACGCCGCCGGGTCGGGAGCAGGGTTCCGCCGAACCCGAGGAGCCGGAAGCGACTCGGTGTGTAGAGGGCGAGGTCCAGCCGGTTCACGCCCACGTCGAGGGTGGGGAGCTCGATCTCCCGGGTGCCGAAGATCGAGAGAGGGGGCGTCTTTCGATAGGCGACGATCTTCATGGTGAAGGTCCCGTGGGGCCCGCCCCGGAAGATCGGCAAGAGGATCTTTCCGTCCGCTTCGGCGGCCTTGATCGGCTCGCCCTCCCGGTACACTCCCCAGAGGTCGGTCCCCTCGGGGAGCGTCAGGGTGAGGTACTGGAGGGTCCGGTTGGCGATCCGGTACGTCCCCTCGATGAGCTGCTTTCCCCGGTCCGTGAGCAGGACCCGGTAGTCGGCCTGCCGGACCTCGCAGGTGAGGACCGAGGCGTCCTTGTGCTTGATCACGTTCAGCTCGACCCCGCTCGGGTGCTTCAGGTACTTGAAGGCGTAGAGCACTTTCTGGTCGCCGCTCCCCCGGAGGTCCGGGGGGAGCTCGCCCGGGTCGATCTTCGCGAGGTTCCGGAGGCTCCCTTCTTTCGGGTCCACCTGGACGTTGGACCGGACCGCCACGGCGAGGTAGCCCACTTCGTGCACCACGTCTTCGAGGATGAGGTCGGCGGTCCCGAAGGTGACGGTGGTACCCGAGGGGAGGGCTGCCTCGTACGTCACGGCGAGTTGGTGCCGGCCGATGACCTCGTACGAGGTCGACACGGTGAGGGTCTGGTCCTCGCCGGTCTCCTCGACCGCCCAGTCGACGAGACCCTCGGTGGAGACGTCGGCCACGGTGACGCTCGCTGGGAGGCTCAGGGCGAACCGGCTCACCGGCCTGTGCCGGATGTCGTAGTCGATGATGGTGGTGTAGACGCCGAGGCCGTCCCCCACGGTGAGCATGGTCCGGGCCTCGGCCGACACGCGGGAGGTCTCCCTCACCGAGGGGGCCACGTTGCGCGTCCAGGAGAGGGTCACCCGGTCGGTGGGGGGGAAGGAGCCCACCGCCACAGTGGAGTCACCCGTGGTCCGGCTCTCCAGGTGCCCCGACTTCGGGGCGATGGCGACCTCGAGGTCGGGCCGGCCGATCCGCACCTCGATCCGGTTCACGGGGGAGCGGACCGCGTGGAGGGTGAACTGGGCGGGCCCGCCCGTCTCCGTGAGCGCCAGGGAGAGCCGCAGGGTCAGGGTGTGCTCCCCTGCGCCTCGGACCACGAGCTGAAGCGTCCCGTCCTTCTCGGTGAGGGAGGCGGTCGGCTCGCCGTCGACCTCGGCACCCAGCAGGGGGATCCCGGCCCGCATCACCGGCACCGAGACCCACTCTTCACGCTCGAGCACCAGGATCTTCACCGTCATCGTGACCGCCACCCCCTCCTCGCCGACCACGGCCTCGTAGTCGGCGCCGCTCACGACGGCGTCCACCGGCGGCGGGGGATCGGGCGCCGGCGGCCGGGGGGCGGAGAGCTTCTCCAGTATCCCCTTGAAGTCCGACCAGGGGATCCACATGGAGGCGCCGGGCATTTGGGGGGCCTGGGGCGGCGTGGGCTTTACGGCGGAGGCGGTCGTCGCCGAGAGACAGATGAAGAGCGTGACCATCGTCACCGTTCGAAGAGCTTTCATCTTTTTTCCTTTTTTTTACGGACAACTGTCGAGCATGTACAGAAGTGATGATAAGGAGCTATGCCTGAAAACGGACGGGATGTCTATTCAGGTCTTCCCCCGGTCGAGGGATCTGGAGAGATAGCGGTCGAAGAGGTTGGCTCGCTCCTGGCTTTAGAAGTTTCCCTTCGCCCCTACCGTCACGACGAAGCAAGCCCCTTCAATGGCCATGGCCTGTACCGGGCCGTGAAAGGTGCTCGTTCCGTCAAAGCTTACGTCTTCCAGCTTGTACCAGTAGGTTCTCATTGGCTCCACATCGATGTCCTCATAGGCATACTCGGCGCCCTGAATGGCGGAGCCCTCGGCCGGAATCAGCGCCTCGGTGATGCAAAGGAACTCCTCGTCATGGGTCCGGCCGCGCCAGATGTGGAATCCTGCGTTGTCGATCTCATGGACGGTGCTCCACTCCACGAGGATGCACGGACCCGGTGCGCACGCCGAGGCCTCGATGCGGTCCAGCTCGACCAGGGTGGGGGATGCCCCCGCGGTCCAGAGGGAGAAGCTGTCGATTCCGGTCAGGGTAATGGTGTTTGCCTCCGTATCCACGGTGCCCTCCTGAGAGGACCAGTTCGCGCCTCCGTCCGTGGACTTGTAGAGCGCGAGCCCCGACTCGGACAGGCCGTTCAGCTCGGAATCGAGGTAGTGGAACACCAGCGTGGCGTCCAGGCCGGTGTTGTTGGTGGGCGTGATGTCGTAGGAGCGCAGGATGCTCTTTGAGAGCTCCGTTCCCGAGAGCTCTGCGTGGGCTCTGTCGATGACGGTGCTCCCCATGTCCGAAGAGGTGGTGATCTCGGCCCCCATTCCGGCCACGTCCTCGGAGATGTCGTCGAGTGGCCGGGTGGTGGTGATGAGGCCAGAAGCGCCGCCCACCGTGTAAGAATCGGTCTCGACGAGCATGGCGGACCCGCCCAGGGTGATGGTCCGGCCGTTGAGCGTGAGGTCGTTGTTCAGCAAAAGGGAGCTGTTCACGGTGATGTCGTCGTTCAGGGTCAGCACGGCGGAATAGCCGATGCCCAGGCACCCCACGGTGGCCGGGCTTCCCAGCACCGGCGAGTTTCCGCCAAAGTAGTTGATGATCCCCACGTGATCGGTGGAAACCGGTATCGCGGAGCGACTCCAGTTTTCCGCCGTGGACCAGCCCGTACCGTCCGACCCGATCCATGTGTTGAAGGCGGCGGAGGCGACCCAGTCCGAGTCCGGCTCCATATTGGTCAGGTCGCCGTTGTGGCTGCTGGCGGTCACGTCATAGAGCTTGGCCGAGCCTCCGGATGCGGCGGATTCCTGATCGAATCGGTAGTAGACGACCAGGGAACCCTCATCCCCGGTCAGGGAGCGGAACATGTTGTATCGAATTTGAGCGACATTGAGGGCGGAGCTCCAGATTCGGACCTCGTCGATCAGGCCGTCGAAGTACCTGGGAGTGTCCAGAAGAAAATCGACCCCGATCGCCAGGGGATCGGTGTTGGTGGCCGTCGTCAGGGCCGTTCCACTCAGGGTCTGCTCCACGCCGTTCAGGTAGAGCCTGCGCGTTACGCTGTCGAAAACCGCCGCCACGTGATACCAGGTGTCGGCCGACAGGATCCCCGTCGGCGTGCTCAACTCGTCGAACTCGAGCCCCGTGTACGGAGGATCCCCGTGGAGTCGCAGCGTATAGCCGTTGGAGTCCGCCGAGTTGTATTTGGAGATGATGCCTCCCATGGCGTCGAATGTCCGGGGGCGAATCCATGCCTCGAGGGTGTAGTAGGGGAGATCGAGGTCGTCGTGATCCGCGATCTCCACATATTCATCCGATCCATCGAAGTCCAGGGCGCCGCGCGGACCGGAGGTGGCACCCGAGGTGACCCGGTTCGTGTCGTCCATATTTTGCGTGGATCCGTCGTGCGATCCCTTGGAGTCCGTGGCCGTGGTCCCCGACGAGGAATCGAGCTTGTAATAGGCCACCATGTCTGCCCAGCTCGGGTGGTTGCCGTCCACGTTCCGGTACATCCAGGCCTGGATCGTGGCCACGGGGAGCGCCGCACCCCAGATTCGCACCTCGTCGATCAGGCCGTTGAAGTACCTGGAGGACGGCAGAAAGTCTTCCCCGATCGTCAACGGATCGGTGTTCGCCGTCGTGGTCAGGGCCGTTCCGCTCAGCGTCTGCTCCACGCCGTCCAGGTAGAGTCTGCGTGTCCCGCCGTCGTTGACCGCCGCCACGTGATACCATGTGCCGGCCGAGAGGATTCCCGTGGACGTGCTCATCTCGTCGAACTGGAATCCCGTGTACGGAGAATCCTCGTGGAGGCGCAGCAGATATCCGTCGGCGTCTGCGGTGTGGTATTTGGAAATG
>CAZFWM010000100.1:0-2946 GCA_964522545.1 uncultured Thermodesulfobacteriota bacterium | reverse complement strand
CCAGGAAGTTGAACGTTCGGGGACGAATCCATGCCTCGAGGGTGTAATCGGTGGTGAGATCGAGGTCGTCGTGATCCGCGATCTCCACATATTCATCCGACCCGTTGAAGTCGAGGCATCTGATCGCCATGCTCTCCCCAACCCAGCTGGTGAGGGCGATCACGGCGGAGAGAAAAACGATAACGTTTCTTTTCATGGTGCATCCTCCTTGCGGCTGTTTTAATTCGGTTTTACGTTCATGAAGAGGCGTTGTCAAGGGAAAAAGAGAAGTGGAAGGGGATGAACAGGGTGTATTATTCAGTGGGAGTGTCGGGATCTCTGGGGGTGAAGGGCTCTCTGCGGTCCGGCAGTTTGTAGACCAGAGCAAAATAGAGGGCAAACAGGATCCCCGCCATGCCGAAATATTTGTACATGGGCCCGATTCCCACCCAGTCCGCGAGCACCCCGGCCAGCAGAGGCCCGCACATGGTGCCGAGATTCAGGGCGACATTGTAGAGACTCATCGCCGAGCCGAGGCCGAAACGTTTTGTCTCGATGACCATGATCGCCGTCATGGAGGGGGCGGAAAAGGCGACGGCGATTCCAAAGAACATGCTCAGAATCATCAGCTGAATGAACGTCTGGGTCGATGAAATGAAGCAGAGGAGACCGAAGAAGATCGCCTCCCCCGTGATGACCATCGCCTTCCGGTTCACCCGGTCGGAGATCCAGCCGAAAGGGCCCTGGAGGATGGATACGAACAGGATGTTGGCCGAAAGGATGAGGCCGATCTGGCTGGCGGTGAGATCCATTTGTTGCTTGCCGTAAAGCGGCAGGAACGCGACGATGGCCCCGGTGCACAGGGCGTTCATGAAGCGAAGAAGCAGCAGGGTGTTGATCCATCGGCTTTTGATCATCGAGCGATAGGCCCGGGCCGGCAGGGCTTCGCGCTTTTTATGGAGTTGGAGCTCAGGCAGAAAGATGAGGACGAAGAGGAAGGCCAGGAGGCTCAGGGTGCTGAGGGCGTAGAAATCGGCGTCGTAACCCCAGCGGTCGTTGATGTGTCCGCCCATGAGGGGGCCGAAGGCGAATCCGCCATAGAGGGCCATCATGAATGCCCCCATGTATTTGCCTTCCTTCCCATGGGGTGTGATTTCGCCCATATAGGCCTGTGCGATCGGGACGATCATGGCCGCCGCGAAACCCTGCCCTATGCGGACCAAGGTGAGATAGAACGGGCTGTCGGCGATGATGTATCCGAGGGAGATGGGGATATAGATCAAGAGCCCTGTGGCGATGAAGGCCTTTCGCCCCTTCAGGTCCGAAAGCCTGCCCATGAGGGGCATGAAGACCAGCTTGGAGAATGAAAAACCGGAGAATATGATGCCGATCCATAATTTCGTGGCGCCGAGAGTTTCCGCATAGAGAGGGAGAATCGGGGCGATGATCCCGATCCCGACCATCGATGAAAAGGTGGCGAAGAAGAGACTGACCACCACCCGGGTTCTGCTTTTCTTATCGAGAAGTTGATCATCCATTGTCGTTCACACAGTCCGATCGGGGCTGTTCGTTCGATTCCTGTGGCCCTACTCGAAATCACAAGAGGCAAGGGAGAGGGTAGTGTCGGTTAGATTGGCGAATTCCGCGAACGATAGCATTACTGCCCTTTCGTTACAAGGGTGGCGGGTGATTGAACATACAGAAAGTCCTCGATCTCCCGCGATTGACAGGGAACATCTCGCACTATAACCTTTGCATGATCTTGTTCAGCCTGCAAGGAGCTCTGTCCATGGCTGCAACCGATAAGCCCATGCCTGCCCACTGGATCTTCACGGGGCTTGATCGCGGCCTCACGGGGGAGGTTCTGAGCGACCCACTGGGTCTGATAAGCATTTGGGCCTACCTCGGCAACAAACTCGTCCCAAACCTCACGACCGTCTCCAACCACGTACGGTTTTTTCACACGGCCCTTCTCGCTCTCGAGCGCATCGCGGAATGGGAATCCGACCTCACGGACGATGAAAAGATGTACTGGAACATGGTCTGCGCGATGGAGGAGCTGGTCGTTCATGTACAGATGCGAGACGACATCGACAACACCGCAGGCCTGAGGGGCGTGAGAAAAGCGAAGGGACTCGCGGGAGAAAAGTCCGTCCTCCTCGGCCAGGGGACCGATCCCGAGCTTCTGTCGAGCCAGAAAAATAATGGCATGTTCGCCGCGGTCAAAGGCCCTCTTTCCTACATGGGGATGACCGGGGAATCTGGAATGCTCTCAGAGGAATGTCTTGGGGATTTTCGCAAATACCTTTCAGGATCAAGCAGGAAGAACGCCCTCAATACTCTTGGTCGGATACTGTATCAACATATCGGTCAGCATCTTAGCACAAGCAAAGCATCCTTGGTCTCGTTTCCTTTTCGGGGAAGATCGAATGCCAGAAAGATGCTGGATCTTCTCAATCCCATCGTCCTGAGGCCGAGAAATAACAGACATTTCAAGGAATTCTGGCACAAGCATATCGTTCTCTATCGTGAAGGGAATGAAAAAGCCGCCCCTCATGCGGGGGCCAGGGCCGTGAGGGATTGCATCCTCGAGGGATGTGCAACATGGACCGAGGTCTTGAAGAAACTGGCCGGGAAAAGAGCGGGAGCCGTGTCAGAAGTGAGGCGAGCAGCGGGACAAATCATCGCTCTCGAAAATCTTCTCTCCAGGATCGACCCCTTGTTCGAAGGGCTTTCCCATTGCGGGCACATCCGGGACTTCAGCAAAGAGGCCTCGGGAAAGAAGCTGGACGAGGTCAAGAGCATGGCAAACAAGCTGCGTAAAAACACGGAGCAGGATGAACACAGGAAAATGTTCGAATGGCTCTGGAATCTCGAGGGAGTGAAAAGCGCCGAAGACCTGGCGAAAAATCTTAAAGGGCTATCCACTTCACTGTACCATATCCTCACGACTGCCGTCGGCCAGCG
>CAZFWM010000099.1:0-21049 GCA_964522545.1 uncultured Thermodesulfobacteriota bacterium | reverse complement strand
AACGCCTCGAATTATTGGAGAATCTTAAAATTGAAATGTCGCTGTAGTATTAACAACCATAAGATTTTCTTCTGAAGGAACCCAGGAAACCAGGAAAGGAGTCAAGTCATCTTTTCCCTCTCTATTCATGGGTTCCTGGGTTCCTCAGAGGTTCATTTCTCATGGGTGGATTAAATTTGAATCCTCCATTGTCTGGCTGCGACTATGCCACTTCGGGTGAACAGGGTGCATAGAAATACGAAACGTAGGCTCATCAAGGCTTGCGTAATCATCAATCTCGGACTGCTCCTCATCTGTCTCCTCGTCGAGACGGACGCGGTGATAGGGCTGAGAACGACGAGGATACAGTACCAGCACTTCATCGAATACGGCCTCCTGCACCGCGGCCTCCCGCCGAAAGAGTACGATCTCTCGAATCTCTGGATCTTTGCATACGACCTGTACGTATCCATGCGCCCCCTGGCCCGCTCCGGGGACTCCCACACCCAGTTCGACCGGGTTGCAGGCCCGCTGAAGAAGCTGGGCATCCAGAGCAGCGACTACAAGCTCCTGTACAAGATCGGGGCACAGCACGACCTCTTCGAACAGGAAGATGCTGCCATCGAGACCTATCTGGAATCGATCGAGGTGGTCCGGAAAACCGACGATGACGCCGCCCTCAGCTACCCCTGCCCCCATCAGGGGGTCGGCATGCTCTTCTTCAAAAAGGGAGACTTCGTACGGGCCAAAGAGGCCCTGGAAGAGACGATCAAGAGGGAGGGTCGCAGGGGGAATGAGCCTCTGTGGCTGGTTTACTACGAGCTGGCCGATATCTACCTGAACGAGCGGAGATACGAGGATGCCCTGGCCCTCATGGAGTCCTGCCGGGAGCATTCCGAAGTTCGGAAGAATCCCCGCTTTCTGGCCCAAAGCTTCAACCTCCGGGGTGAGATCCATAACGCCATGAAGGCCTACGAGAAGGCGGAGCAGAGTTTTCTCGAATCGATTCGAGTCGAACCGGAGCCTTCCTATGAGCCATTGCTCCGGCTCGGGTGGGTCATGGACAATCAGCACCGGTACGAGGAGGCCCTGGACTATTATAGGGAAGCGCTCAAGCTCGACCCGGGGCAGCCCAGAATCTACGAGGGGATGGCCAATGCCTACAACGGTCTGGGGAAGCTCGAAGAGAGCCGGGCCTATTACGAAAAGGCCCTGGAGAAAGATCCCCGGAGCGAGCACGCCATGACCGAGCTGGGGATCTATTACCTCCACAAGGGTGATGATGAAAAAGCGGAGTCCCTCTTCAACCGAGCCCTGAAGATCAACCCGGACCGGTACACCTGCGTCCACGAGGGGCTCGGCCTCCTCCTGCTGAAAAAGGGAGAAGTAGACAAAGCCGAGGAGGCCTTCAAGACCGCCATCCGCATCAACCCGGACATCGAGTACCAGAAGTACAACGGTCTGGGGCGCATCTACCTGAAGCGTGGCGAGATGGACAAGGCCAGGAAGATCTTCGACAAGTCCCTAGAGAATTACCCCTGGCCGGACAACGCCGCCCACCAGTACCTCTCAGAAATCCAGCACGAAACCGAATAGCCGCGTCAGGCGTCATTCATCGTGACATCTACGCGGCTTGCGTAGATGTTGACCGCGAAGATTTATTTTCTCGCAAAGCCGCAAAGAACGCCAAGAACAGATAAAAATAATTTGTTCGATCTTCTTCTTTGCGATCTTGGCGTCTTGGCGAGAGATAAAAACACAACTTCCGTTAAGGTAGTTCTTTTCGGTTGCGGCTCCGCCGCGTTAGGCCACTACGTCCCGCGTCCGCACGATCCGGTGCCCCCGGCGCAGCATGACGAGGATCTCCCGGCAGAGCGACTCCCTTTCGGCAGGGTCGGAGCGCCAGGCTTGAATAGCAGCCAGCCCGGGCTCCTCGAAGGGCCCTGCCAGGTCGCCCGCGTGAAAGAGATAGGTCACCGGCAGGCCCAAGCGCCGGCAGAGATGGATCCCGAGGCGGGGGAGGAGCAGGCCAAGGCCGGCCTCTCTCGCGGTCAGGGCGTAGGTGGCGTGCATAGGCGCCCGCAGGAAGGGAATGGTGGTGACCGGGACCTCGCACAGGGGCATCCGCCCGCGCTGCCATATCCGGCGAGCGCTCGGGGAGTAGGGGCGGTTCGGTGCAAGGCCGAAGACCGCGTGTCCCGAGTACCGCTCCGAGGGAATCGGGCCGGGCCCGAGGGCGCTCTTGAGCCTGCGGATCAGGGGGGACCAGCAGGTGGGGAGTATGGACGAATCGTATCGGTAGCCGAGCCGGGCCAGGATCTCGAGCACCTCGGAGTCGATCTCGAAGTCGGGGGCCCGGAAGCCGACCGGGGCCGTGCCCGTGAGTGACCCGATCTTCTCGCCTGCCTCACTGATCTCCCGGTGTTTCTCCTCAGGGCTCAGCGATGAAAACGAAGTCGGGTGGGTGAGGCTGTGATTGGCGAGCTCGTGCCCCCGGCGCGCGATCTCCTCGATGAGGGCCCGCTTCCACGGAACGTCGAGGTCGGAGCCGACGACGAAAAACGTGGCCGGCACCTCCAGCGAATCGAAGAGCTCGAAGAGGCGTGGCACCCCGGTCTCGAAGATCTCATCACCGCTGCCGGACGGCTCGCACCCGAAGTGGCGCAGCACGGCCCCACTCCCGTCGAGATCCACGTGGACCACGGCCCATGGCTTCAATATTCCCTACTCCTTTCATGCTGTACGTAAAAAAAAATTCACCACAGAGGACACAGAGAGCACAGAGAAAGCAAAAGATTGATTGAATTCATTCTCTCTCTGTGACCTCTGTGATCTCTGTGGTGAACAAATATGTTTCGAATGCTCCATAAATTTCTGTCTCTGCGTCTCTACGTTGTATCTATTCATTGGACCGCGGGCCGCGCAGGCCGGCCAGGAGATGGGACGAGAAGGAGATCAGATCTTTCAGACTCCCCTCCCGGAGCCATTTCGCAAAGCCCCTGGCCGCCTTTGCGGGGCGAAGATAAAACCGCAACGCCGCCCTGGAGGCGCCCCTCCGGATCGCGGCGGCCTCGAGCCCGTTGAAAGAGACCACGTCCGAGCTCCCGTGAAAATAGCGCCGCCAGTCCGTGGAGCGAAGCCACCCTTCGCGCCCGGCCTGATCGAAGAAGGGGGTGCCGGGAAACGGGGTGGCCACGAAGAAGTGGGCATAGTCCGGGTCGATCTCTCGGGCCAGGGCCGCGGTCTCCCTCATGGTCTCCCGGGTCTCCCCGGGAAGTCCGAAGAGGAAATAGCCCACCGTCTCAAGCCCCGCCCTCCTCGCCTCGGCCACGGCGCGTTCCGCCGCCTCTACATTCGTCTTTTTCTGCGCGCCTGCGAGGACCGCGTCCGAGCCCGACTCGATGCCGAAGGAGACCAGCCAGCAGCCGGCCTCCCTCATGGCCCGGGCCTGTCGTGGCGAAAAATCGTCACACCGGCTGTTGCAGACCCAGCTGATGCGCTGGCCCGAGGCGCGGATCTCAGCGCACAGGTCCAGGACCCATGACTCCCGGAGATTGAAGGTGTCCGAGAGGAACATGAACTCTCCGATCCCGTACCGCTTCACGACGGAGGCGACCTCCCGGACGATCCCGCCCGGGCTCCTCGCCCGCCACGCCGATCCGTGGTAGCTGGGGGCCGTGCAGAAAATGCATCCATAGGGGCAGCCCCGGCTCACCTCCACCAGGGTGAAGGGCCGGCCCTTGCGGGGGAGTAGATACCTCTGGTTCTCGATGAGGTTCCGGTCCGGGAGCGGAAGGGAGTCGAGATCCTCCGCGGGGGGCCTCGGCCCGGTCATCACCACCCGCTCCTCTTTCCGGAATGCAAGGCCGGCGATTTCACCCGGGTCGTCCCGGACACCGGCCGGGAGATCGAAGAGCTCGGCCGCGGCAAGCTCGGGCTCGCCCATGATCACGTAATCGGCTCCAGCCTCCAGTACCTCCCCGGGCAGGGCCGTGACGTGCACGCCATAGCAGATGACATTGCACCCCGGCAGGATCTCCTTCACCCGCCGGGCCAGGGCGGCGTCGTCATGGGCGGTGGGGGTCGTGGTCTGAAAGACCAAGGCGTCGGGGCAGTAGCGCCCGATCTCGCCGACCGCCGCCTCGAAGGAGAGCCCCTCGATGCAGGAGTCGATGATCCTCGCGCGGTGCCCCCTGTCCCGGGCCGCGCCGGCCAGGCGGGCCAGGCCCACGGGCGGCCAGGGGGGGATGCCCGGCTCCAGCCGGATCTGGCAGCGCCCCTGCCGCAGGACCCTCTCTCCGGAGAGAGTGGGCGGGACGAGAAACAGCAGCTTCATCAGCCGCCCTCTTCGACTCCCTCTGCACTCTGGCGCACCAGGAAGGGCCCCATCACCAGATAGGGGAGGCGGGCCTCCCGCATGGAGCGCAGCGCCTCGGCCGGCGTGCAGACGATGGGCTCCTCGTGCACATTGAAGCTCGTGTTGATCAGGCTCGGAATCCCCGTCATCTTGAAATACTGCTCGAGGATGGCGTGGTAGGTCGGGTTGTCTTCGCGGACGAGGAGCTGGGGCCGCGCGGTCCCGTCGATGTGGACCACCCCGGGCGAGGTCCGCTTCATCCAGTCTGTGCAGTCGAAGGAGATGGTCATGAACCGGGCCGTGTTCTCACCGCCCGCCATGCCCTGATAGCACTTGGAGGCGTGCTCCATCAGGGTGACCGGCGCGAAAGGCATGAAGTCGGGCCGGTGCAGGCGATCGTTCATCCAATCGTTCACCGTATCGTCGGTGGTGGTGTAGAGGATGGTCCTGTTTCCCAGGGCCCGGGGCCCGTACTCCAGGCGACCCTGATAGAGGGCGATGATCTTCCCATTGCACAGTTCTTCGGCCACCCGGCCGGGCAGGTCGTCGGGGGCCTCGTAGTCGGCGCCCTCCTTGCGCAGCTCCTCCTCCATCTCGGCCGTTGTGTACTGCGGCCCCCAGTAGACGGTCTTCATGCGGGCCGGCCGCATCAGACCCCGGTCGGCCAGGGCCTTGACCCCGGCGCCGAAGCTCACCCCTTGATCGCTCATGCCGGGATGGATGAAGACGTTCTCCACTTCGGGGAGCTTGAGGATCTTGCGGTTGAGGCCCACGTTGGCGAAGATCCCGCCCGCCAGGACCACGTTCCGCTCCCCTGCCTTGCTCACCGCGTGGTGCACATAGGCGAGCATCACGTCCTCGAAGCGCTTCTGGGCCGCCGCGGCCACGTCCCGGCGGGAGAAACTGCCGAGGTGCCGGAAGGGGCCCCGCTTGAGCCCCTTGGTCAGCAGGGGCGGCAGGCGGAAGTCCTCTTTGCTCGCGTCGAGCTCGAAGAGCTCGGCCACGATGTCGTAGGCGGGCGCCGGGTCGCCGTAGCAAGCCAGGCCGGTCATCTTGCCCGCCCGGAGGGGGTGAAAGCCGAGGAGCTGAGCTACCTCCCCGTAGAACTGGCCCGGCGAATTGAGCGCCGTGGAGCCGTAGAGGAAGTCGCATCGCCCGTCGGCGCACCGGAACACGCGCGAGGCGTAGCCGTCACCGTAGTTGTCGGTGGAGATGGCCACGGCCCGGTCGAGGCCGGAGGTAAAGTAGGCCGAAAAGGCGTGGGCCGTGTGATGGTCCACGATCTCCACCGGCCGCCCCAGCCTGCGCCGGACCGCACGGCGGTTGAACGCCTCGATCCCGCTCCGGGGCACCATCCCCCGGCAGACCATATGCTGGTAGTAGAGGGAGAGCTTCTGGGCGCCGCCGAGGAAGGGGTGCTCGAAGGTGGGGAAGCCGTCCCCCATCAGGCGGGGGAGGAAGTGATACCGGTTGCCGCAGACCACGTGATCGACGCGGTCCAGGCCGATCCCTGCATCGTCGAGGGCGGCCTGGAGGGAGAGGGCGGGAAAGCCGGCCTGGAACTTCACCCGGCTCAGACGCTCTTCGGCTACCGAGAAGAGGACCTGGTCGTCGTGGAACAGGGTCAGATTCGCGTTGCTGTCCTCGTGGAGGGCGAGAAGGTACATGGGACCTCTTATGATTCCTGGGGTTGACACCCCAGGCTACATGACCTGACCCCTTCGGGGTCCTCGGGATTTCCTATATAATTAATTATTTCCTCCGGAGATTCCTGTGGACATTATGAATCCGAGCTGAACCGCCGGCTTGATGCCGGTGGATCGGCTCGGATTCATCGCTCCACCAAGAAGGGCCCTATGGCGAGGGCGTCGACCGGCACATGAGCGAAGAAGTCCGCGGCATCCTCGGGTGAGCAGACGATCGGCTCTGTATGGCGGTTCAGGCTGGTGTTGCCCACGGTCGGCACTCCCGTCATCTCCCGAAAGGCATCGATGATCCGGTACAGGGACGGATCGTCTCCCTTCCGGATCACCTGGGGCCTGGAGGTGCCGTCCACGTGAACCACCGCGGGGCAGGCCCGCCGCATACGTTCCGTACAATCGAAGGCGCCCGTCATGAAGCGGGTCATCGACTCGCCGCCATCCAGCCCTTTATAACACGACCCCGCATGTTCGTGAAGCGTGGCCGGGGCAAAGGGCATGTGGACGGGCCGGTCGAGGAGCCGCCCCAGCTTCTCGGCCTGCCGTGGGTCTCTGGGGTCGAACAGGAGCGACCGGTTGCCCAGGGCCCGGGGGCCGAACTCCATCCTCCCCGAGAACCGGGCCACGATCCCTCCCCGGGTGAGAATTCGGGCGATCCTCGACTCGATGTCGGAGGGTCGGGTGTACGGGAGGGCGCGGGCCTGCAGAACCTCCTCGATCCGGTCGGGCTCGTACCCGGGGCCCAGAAAGACCCGGTCGAATCGGGCCGGAGGGCTCTCCTTCCTCATCCTCGAAGCGTAGCGGGCGGCCCCGTAGCAGAGACCCCCGTCCCCCATGTGGGGGAAGACAGAGACCCTGCGGACGACCTCCGATGCGAGGATCGCCCGGTTCAGACGAACGTTGGCGAAGAGCCCCCCTGCAAGGCACACCTCTTGCCGGCCGGTTTCCCGGGCCATGCCCGCCACGTAGCGTGCGATCACCTCCTCGGTCCGCTGCTGGAGCGCCGCGGCGATGTCCTCCCTGGAGTGCATCAGGAGCCGCCTGCGCTCCCCGGCCCGGGTCAGGCGGTGCCGCACCTCGATCCCGCCCTCGACAGAGGCCAGCATCCGGCCGAACTCGGAGGAGAGGGAGGCGGGATCACCGTAGGCCGCCAGGCCGAGGGTTTTCCCTTCGTCCCCCTCGGCAAAGCCGAGGATCTGGGTCACAGCACCATAGAGGACTCCGGGGCTGTGCCGGAACGAAATCTCACGGACAACGCGAAGCATTCCGCCGTCGGCCGTGCCCGCCAGGCCGGCCAGGCCGTCTCCGAAGCCGTCCATCGTCACGACGAGGGCCTCGGCGCCGCCCGCCATGTCCAGGGCGCAGTGGGCGTGGGCCATGTGATGGGACACCGGGAGCAGCGCAGCCCGCCCCAGGCCCATCCTCCCGAGCCTGCGGGCCACCTCCCGCCGCCCCACCGCCGACTCGGCCCGACGCGCCCCGGGGATTCGGGCCATGGAGTTGACATAGAACGCCCAGGCGCGCGAAACGGGCTTGAGCGGGCCCTGGTCGGGGTCTGTTCGGCGGTAGAGAAAATCGAGAAGGCGGGTCGGGGCCCTTCCCCAGCGGTCCGCCAGGGCCACGAGGTCCACATCGGCGGGACCGACGCCGGCCGCCTCGAGGCATGATTCGATCGCCCGATAGGGAAAGCCGGGCGAGCGTTTCTTTCTGGACAGGCGCTCCTCAGAGACGGCGGAGACGACCTCCCCGTCGACCAGAAGGGCGGCGCCCGAGTCGTGGCCGTCGCAGAGTCCGAGAATGGTCAATCCGAGCGTACCTTTATCAATCGCCCATAGCCCAGGCAGCACAGGTTGATGGCGGTGGCGACGCTCAGGACGAGGGTCTCGCTGATGAAGGTCCGAAACAACATGGCGCAGGCGAAGCAGGTCACGGGGACGAGTGTGATGCTCAAGGTCAGGCTCAGAGTGAAGGTCCTCAAGTAGTCGCGTTCACGAATGACGATCCGGCTGATGAGGTACCCCGGAAGGTAGAATACATAGACCAGGGCGAACACTCCGTACATGCCCCCCCACATCGTCATCTCGGCTCCCCTTTCCCGGCGCTGAAAAAAATGCATCATACAAGGGCTGGACCCTTGAATCAAGTCATTTTCAAAATGGTAGAAATCCTGGCGGTCTCTCTGCTATACTGAAGACATCCTCGGCCGGTAATGAGAGTTCGTTATGCAATTCCGGTCGGGTGGTCGCGAAGGAATGTGGCCGGGCTCGCTGGGCAAGCCAGTTACCCACGAATTTCCTGTTGAGCTCTTTTTATGAAACAGAAATCCAAATGGAATTACGTTTGTGGACAATGAAAATTTGTTCATAAAAGCCATCAGTCAAGGAAAGTATGACGATTATTTTATTGATCGGTGTGGAGGAGACTTTGGCCATGGCACGGAAAAGGGGAATCGTTTGCTAGCCAAGAATATCGCCGATGTCATATTGAAAGAATTCTTTGACGAGTAATTATCTTCCGGAGATCTGTGAATAATGGAAACAAACGCCCACGCTGATTTCATTTTTTCCGAAAAAGTCGTTTTTATCACAGGTGCGAGCAGGGGAATTGGAAAGGCCATTGCAGAGGCCTTTGCCGCCAGGGGTGCTAAGTTGGTCCTTGTATCGAAGACGGAGAACGTCCAGAAAACAGCGAACGAATTAAACAACAAGAGAAACGCCGAATATGCGGTTCCATATAAAGGAGACGTATCGGACTATGTATTCATAAAAAAGGCCGTCAAAACAACGGTGGAGACATGGGGGGCCATCGATATTCTTGTCAATGCCGCCGCAATACTTGGACCTACCGGGATATTGATCGATAACGATCCTCTCGAATGGAAAAGAACCATCGAAGTGAATCTCCTGGGTGTATATTACACAATGCATGAAATATTGCCCGCCATGAAAAAGAACCAAAGAGGGAAAATCATCAATTTTGCCGGCGGCGGTGCCGCGTACGCCTATCCGAATTTCAGTGCATACGGCACGTCCAAGGCAGCCGTGGTCAGGCTCACCGAAACCATCGCGGAGGAGTTCACCCCGTACAATATCCAGGTCAATGTAATTGCTCCGGGTGCGGTAGAAACAGATATGCTAAAAGAGGTGAGACGAAGCGGGGGAGAAGTCAGGACAACGGTGGAAATGGACAAGCCGGTAAGCCTGGTACTCTTCTTGGCTTCTCCTCATTCCAATCATATTACAGGGAGATTTATTCATTCGAAAGATGATTACTGGAATTTCCCGAAGGACATGGGTGAAGAATTATATAAATTGAGGAGAGTCCAGTAAAATGAATATTGGAATCATCGGCTTTGGATTGATGGGGCAACAGCGGGCCAAGGATATAAAGTCCATGGGGGTGCACAAGCTCATTGCCGTCCATGATATCGATCTGCAAAAACTCAGGAAATTTCAAAGCGAGTTTCACTTTGAGATCGAAGAGAGTAGTGAAGACCTGTTTGCAAGAAAGGACATCGAGGCAATCATCATCTCTGTTCCCCACCATCTTATTCCGGAAAAGGCGATTTCGGCCATGAAGGTCGGTAAGCATGTATTATGTGAAAAGCCCATGGGAAAAAATTTAACTGAAGCCCGCTCCATCATGGATTCAATCCATGAAGTCGTTTTTGAGCCCGGATTCAATTACCGGTTTTATCCGGGCATTCAAAAAGTGCATGAACTTATTCAACATAGGGCTGTAGGCGACGTGGCCGATGTTCGATGCGTCCTGGGGCATGGGGGCAGACCCGGCATGGAGAAGGAGTGGAAAACCAGCATAGAATTCTGTGGAGGAGGAGCCCTGTTGGATCCCGGAATCCATGGCATCGATCTTTTTCGATTTTTATTCGGGGAAATTACGGAAGGAATACTCTGGACCAAAAATTCATTTTGGGACCTGGAGGTGGAAGATAATGCCTTCGCTCTCTTGCGCACCGCTTCGGATCAAACCATCTCCGCTCACTTCAGTATTACCGAATGGAAGAGTTTGTTCCGCTTGGAGGTCTTCGGGACCGACGGATATATGATCCTGGAAGGGAGAAGTAGAAGCTATGGGCCGCAAACGGTTCGATTCGGAAAAAGATGGTTCTGGTTGGATTCTACCGAGGAACAAAAATGGGATTTTTCCGTAGAAGATACATCATTCTACGAAGAATTGAAGGCATTCTTGGAAAAGATCGAAGGAAAGGAAAATTCTTGCCTCGCGGCTCCGGGTGACGGCTTGAGGGCGATGGAGATCGTCGAGAAACTTTATGAAGCAGAGGGGAAGCAAATAAAATTGGAATAGCCATCAGGGCCAGGGCTCACGTCCCCTCGATCCTCTCCTTGAGGCAGGCGGCGATCAGGTGGGCCAGAGACGCATGAAGGCTCTCGACATGGGGGGTGGATGTACAGGGGACGACGATCGAGAAATCGGCCAGGGCGGCCATGGGCCCCCCGTCGAACCCGCTGATCCCGATGGTCGTTGCCTTGAATTCCTCCCTGGCCACGCTCATGGCCCGCAGGAGGTTCTGAGACCACGGCCCGGCCTTGTCCCGGCCGGCTCCTCCGTGCACGCTGAAGGCGATGAGGATGTCCCCCTCGGACATCAGGTTCCTCAGCTGCTCACTGAAGACGAGGTCGAATCCTTCATCGTTGATCAGGGCGCTCTGCCATGGGATGTTGTCGGTGAGGGCGATCGCCCGGTATCGCTTCCTGCCCGGCGCAGTGACCGAGTGGTTGAGATCGGCGGCCATGTGCGTGGCCGTGGAGGCCGATCCTCCGTTCCCCATGATGAAGATCGTCCGGCCCTCCTTCCAGCCCTTGTAGAGGGCCTCGATCACCCGACCGACCGAAGGCCGATCGAGTCGGTCCATGCCCTCGATCATGGCGCCCAGGTATTTCTCGATCCACTCTTCCGTCATGGTGCCGCTCCCTTGTGTTTAGGGCTCGTCCTCGCCGTAGCGTCGATGATCGTCCGTACCCCTTCGAAATCGAAGTGGAACCGCATCAGGCGCAATCCTTCGTCCTCGAGGGCCTCGATTAGGCGCCCGCACTCCTCCTCGCAGTAGAAGAGAAAGAAGCCGCCTCCTCCGGCCCCGATCACCTTCCCCCCGAGGGCGCCGGCGCCCCTGGCAATCTCGTAACAGCGATCGAGGACAGGATTGGATATCCTTCCCGAGAGGCCCTTCTTCGTCGACCAGTGAAGGTCCAGCAGCTCTCCGAATCTCCTGACATCCCCATCCTCCAGGGCCCGGCGGCTCTCCAGCCCGATCGCCTTGATCTTGTGCAGCGCTTCGATGATCTCCTGGTCCCCCTTTTCCACGCCGCCGTCCTGGTCGCGCAGGATCCGGTGGGCCTCCCTTTCGATCCCCGTGTGGAAGAGGAGGCAATTTCGCTCCAGTTCCCGAAGGCTCGCTTCGCTGATCCGCAGCGGCTCCACCCGGACCTTTCCGGCCGGATCGATGGTGAAACAGCGCAGCCCCCCGAAGGCGGCGATGTACTGATCCTGCTTCCCCACGGGCCTGCCCAGCACCTCGATCTCGATCCTGCAGGCCTCTTCCGCAATCTGATCCCGGGTCGCGGACTCCCCCTTGAACGCGTGGAGGGCATTGAGCAGCGAGACGGTGAAGCTCCCCGAGGAACCGAGGCCGTTGCGGGCCGCGATGTCGCCGATGGAGACCGCCTCGAAGTGGTCCTCGATTCCGAAGAGCTTCAGGACCTCCCGGAAGATCTGGTGCCGGATCTGATCGGTGTGATCGACGATCTCGATCTCTGAATAACTGAGCCGTATGCCCTTCTCGAAGCACTCCTTCACGGAGAGGAAGATGTACTTATCGATGGCCCCGGATATGAAAAAACCGCCGAACCGGGAGTAATAGGAGGCCAGATCGGTTCCCCCGCCCCCCAGGGAGAGGCGCAGCGGAGCCCGGGAGATGATCATCGGCCGAGACCCCCCTTCCGACCGGCCAGCCAGGCCGAGAAGTCCTCGATCCCCCGGGGCGATCCGATCTCGTAGAATCGGTCCGGATGGAGATAGGCCTTCATCTCGCCCGCCTCGATCAGGCGCTCGAAGAGAGGATCGAGGGAGACGCGGCGGCCCTCGGGAATCCAGGCGAGCGCTTCCTGCCTGAAGATCGACAGGCCGTAGTCCACATAGATCATCTCGTTGCCCGATTCGTCCGGCCGGGCGCCCTTTGCATAACCATGGATATAGCCGTCCCGGACGGCCACGTTGCTCGGGACCCAGCGATTCCGGTTCTCCAGGACCACCATCATGGAGAGGGACCGGGCCCGGAGAAAGGTCTCGATCACGTTCTCATAGTCTATCACCAGGTAGGAATCTCCGTACATGAGGAGGAAGACCGGATCGAGCAAAGTGGCAGCCTTCTTCAGCGCCCCCCCCGTGCCGAGGGGGGCCCCGCCGTCCGGGCTGTACTGTATCTCGACTCCGAAGCGGCGGCCGTCCCCGAAATGCGATTCGATCTGGTCGGCCCGGTGCCCCACGCACAGGATGATATCGGTAATCCCGTGTCCCCGCAATAAGGCAAGCTGGTGCTCGAGGAAGGGTCTTCCCTCGAAGGGGATCATCGACTTCGCGAGGCCCGGGTAGAGGGGCTCCACACGGCTTCCCTCCCCCCCGGCCAGGATGACGATCTGCATATCAGCCCTCTTCCAACAACTCCCGGGCGGCCCGCTCCACGGCCCGGGCGGACCGGTGCCTCGCCCTCCAGCCGAGGCCCCGAATCCGGTCGAGGTCGAACCGGAGGCGCGGGACGTCCCCCTTCCAGCCCCTCGCCCCCCCGGCAAACCTCAGCTCCACGCATTCGAGCCCCATGGTCCGCGTGACGATGGAGGCGATCTCGGAGACCGTGATGGTGTCGTCGCTTGCCACGTTGAACAGATTCACCCTCTCTCTCGCCCGCTCCAGGACGAGAAAGAGGGCCTCCAGCAGGTCTTCCACATGGAGGTACGACTTGCTCTGCCTCCCGTCGCCGAGGATGTCCAGCCGGTCGGGATCCCTGCGCAGATTGCGGACAAAGTCGAGGATCACGCCGTGGGTCTGGCGGGGTCCCACGATGTTGGCCGGCCTCATGATCCACGCCTGAAAATCGTAGAAATGGCTGAAGGCGGAGATCAGCCCCTCGCCGGCAAGCTTGGACGCGCCGTAAAGGGAGATGGGAAGGAGCGGGCCGAAGGCCTCCGAGAAAGGCCCGGGGCCCGACTCCCCGTAGACCCCGCTCCCCGAAAGATAGACGATGCGCTTCACCCCGCCCGTGCGCATCGCATCCAGAAGATTGAAGGTCCCCCGGATCCCGTCCATTTCGATCTCCGGCCGGTCCACGCTTGCCGCAATGTCGGCGTTGGACGCGAGGTGGACCACCAAGGCGTGGCCCTTCACCTCGGCGGCGAGGCGATCGGCGTTGAGAAGATCGTCCTCGACAAACCGGAAGGCGGGGTCTCCGAGGTGATGGCGGATGAGGTCGATCCGCCCCGTGCTCAGGTTGTCGTACACGGTGACCGAGTCGCCTCTGTGCCGCAGGGCGTCGGTGAGGTGGCTCCCGATAAAGCCGGCCCCGCCGGAGACGAATACCTTCACAGGAAATCTACCTCCAAGAGGATTGCGCTTCGTCCCATTAGAACCCTTCGCGGCTCGGCCACGTTATGCCCGGATCCCCACCAGGGACAAGGCCGCCCGGACGAGGGTGACGAGCTCCCGGACGGATCGGATCTTCCAGAGCCGCCTCCATACGTAGCCCGGCCTGAAGTAAAAGGTGCGGTAGAACCGGCTCTGCCAGCGATCGAGCGCCTCGTTCGAGAGGGCGCAGCCGTATGGGTGAAGGCCGTTCAAGATCTCTGCCTTCCCCCTCGTATATTCTCTCCAATAGTCGATCCCGCTCTCCTCGACGATCCGGGCGTAGAAGTCGGAAGGGAGCTGGGGAAGCATCTTGTTGACCTGGATAAAGTCAGGACCGACCTCCAGGGCGAAGGCGATGCTCTTTTTGATGGTGTCGCCCGTCTCTCCCGGGGATCCCACGATAAAAAAGCCAAGCGTATCGATATCCTGCCGTTTCGTCGCCGCCAGGGCCCGCCGGATCTTCTCGAGCGGTATGTTTCGGCCGATCCCCTCCAGCACCCCCTCGTCTCCGGACTCGATGCCGTAGTGAATCTTGAAACATCCCGCGGAACGCATGGTTCGAAGCATCGGCTCCGTGACATCGTCCGGCCGTGTCCGGATCGACCAGCTGCTCTTCAACCCCCTTCTGTGGATCTCTTCACAGAACCGGTAGACCCGCTCCTCCTCGGTCGTGAAGTTCTCGTCCTGGAACCAGAATTCCCGGATCCCCAGCCGACCGCGGCAGAGGACCATCTCCTCGACCACGCGGTCCGGGGCCCGCCGCTCTTCCTCCAGGAGGGCAATGTCGCAGTAGATGCACTTATAGGGGCATCCGCTGCCGGAGAGCATGACGGTGATGGGCCACCGCTTGGACAGGACGGTCGTGTACTTTTCGTTCGGGAGCAGGTGTCGCGCCGGGAAGGGAACCTCATCCAGGTGGATGTGCTCCTCTCTCGGGCCGGTCATCACCGGTCGCCCATCCTCCCTGTAATAGAGCCCCCGGATCTTTGAGAGTCCATTCTTGGAGCGTCCATTCTTGGAGAGTCCGTCCCCGCCCTCCTCCAGGGCCCTGCACAGCTCCGTCAGGGTCACCCATCCCTCTCCCTTCACACCGAAATCAATGCAGCCGTGGGACAGGGTCTCTTCGGGATAGTTGTTCATGTGAACGCCCCCGATCACCGTGGGGGCGCCATAGAAGCTTTTGATCGTCGAGATCCAGTGCAGGCTGTCCAGAAAGGTCGGGGTGATCAGATTGTACCCTATCAGGCCGGCCCCGAACTCCCGCAGCTCCCTTGCCGTATCATGAGGGGTGAGCCTCAGGACATTGGCATCGATGATCCGGACATCGAATCCTTCCTCTTCAAGATAGCCCGCCAGATAGGCGGTGCTGAGGTTGGGGAGGACCTGCCCTACCTCGGAATAGGCCCTCTGGACACGCTTCGTGTATTGTTTTTCCGGGACCACCTGCCGGGGATTGACGAATGCGACCTTCACGGGCATCTCACCGATCCCCCTCAGGGTCCGGAGGCTCGGAGCCTCGTGAGCCCGGGTCGGGATCCGCCAGGAACTCCCGTTTCAGGCGGGCCAGGTCGGAGAGGAGCCCGAGCACGGCACCGGGGAGCATCCGGGTCGGAAGCCCGCGCGAAGGCCCGAAGGGTCGCGGGAAATGGCGCACCGGGACCTCCGCGACCCTGTAGCCCAGGTGCCCGGCCCGGAGCACCAGCTCCAGGGAGACGAAATTGGTGACGAGCCCCCGGCCCAGCACGTCGTCGACCAGCCTCCGGTGCATGAGCTTGAACCCGCTGTTGATATCCTTGAGCTCGGCCCCGAACGCCATGCGCACGATCCGATTCATCGCCCCCGACAAGAAGAGACGGAACCCCGAGTCGAGGCGAGGCGTCTTGCGCCCGCTGACCAGATCGAAGCGTTCCAGAAAGGGGAGCATGGCCCAAAAATCGTCGGGATCGTGCTGCCCGTCCGAGTCGCTGAAGAGGATTAAATCGTGGGCCGCGCGATTCATCCCTTCCATGAAGGCCCCCTTGTACCCTCTCCTCTCGGCTCCCGTCACCAGGGTCAACTCGAACTCCCCGGCCAGCTCCTTCAAGATCTCCCGGGTGCCGTCGGTGCTTCCGTCCTCCACGATGAGGAGCTCGGAGCCGGGAAGTCTGGAAACGACCTTTTCATGAAATCCCCGAACCACCTCCGCGATCACCGGCGCCTCATTGAAGGCGAGCAGGACCACGGTGACCCGCTCTCCGCCGCCTTCCCTCATCATGGGAGAGGCTCTCCCCGGTTCAGCTCGGAGGCTATCTCCCTCCCCCTGGCAAAGCATGCATCCATATTGAGGTACTCCCACTCGGCGAACCGGCCGCACGGGATGATTCCGATCTTCTTCATGTACTCGTTTATTAGGCTCCTGCTGCCCCGGCAATGATGATCCTGGACGATGTAGGCGTACGGATCGCGCACCACGGCTGCCTGGATCCGCTCCCTCACCTTGACGATTCCCTCTCCCTCCAGCGAATCGATCACGTGCCGGATGAGGCGATCGTCGGGGAGACGCCAGCTCTCATCGACCCGGCGGGCGGTGATCTCGGCCAGGATCGACTCGGCTCCGGCCGGCGTGTTTCGCACGCTGAAGCGATTCGGGAAGCAGACCCGGTGAAAGAGAAAATCGCCCCGGGAAAAGTAGAGGGCCTGCGCATCCAGCGGGCAGTCCCCCCGAAATCCGACCATCACGGTGATCAGGGAATTGTACCGCAGTCGCCGAGACGCCTCGGCGACCTCCCCGGGGATGCCCTCCAGAAGGCCCAGCAGCTCCGGGACGGGGAGGGTCGAGACGATCCGGTCGTAGCGCCTCTGGCCCTTTCCATCCGAGACGATCCACGAACTCCCCTCGCGCAGTACCCGCTTCGCCGGCGTGCCCCGGCGGACCGTGTCCAGCCCCTCTTCCAGTGCGCGGATCAGGGCCTCGATTCCCCCGGTCTCGGGGTAGTGATAGGGCAGCCCGGGAGCCCTCCCCTTCCGGATCCCGAGGGACGATCGAATCACCCCCCCCAGGCTCAGCCCGGGGAGCCTCTCCTCGGCCCATCTCGTCTCGAGGTCGGCCGGGTCCACCTTCCAGATCTTTTCATTATAGGGTATGAGGTATCGATCCGCTATCCCCTGCCCATAGTTTGCATAGAGCCATTCGCGCAGATTCGCGCCCTCGGTGGGGCACCCCCCTCTTCGGATAAAGTGGTAGAGACAGGCGAGGGTGTCCCTTGCCGGGAGGGCGGCCAGATCGCTCTCGAAGGGATAGCGAAGGGTCCTCCCCTTGTAAAAGATCCGGTCGGTCCTGTACCTGCGGAGGACGTTCTTCCCCAGGAGGGAGACCATCTCCCGGAGGAGGCCTTCGTCCCTGGAGAACAGGATATGCCCGCCCCGGTCGAAGGTGAACCCACCGAGCTCCTCACTGCGACACAGCCCCCCGCACCGGTCGTTCTTCTCCAGCACCTCGAAGTCCTGCTCCAGGTGGGCGGCGATGCTCAGGCCGGTGAGGCCGCCGCCGAGTATCCCGATGGTCATGAAAAGCTCCGCATTCCTGTTAGAAAAAGTAGTGCCTGAGGCGCCGCCCCAGCTCGATCCAGTGCCCGGGGGATCGGAAACGACGGGCGATCCGGAGCCACACGGCCGGACGCGAATAGAATCGGATGATGCCCTCGCGCTGAAGAGCCTTCAGCCGCCGCGGCCCGATCGCCTCCGGGGCGTAGATCACTTTCCCCCGCATGGCCAGCCATTTTTCCGGCTCGTCGGAGGAGATGCGCCCATGGGTCTTCAGCTCCGAGAAGATCGGCGTTCCGGGGTAGGGATGAAAGTTCGTAAAGGTCGCGCCCACGAGGTCCAGATCGAGGGAGAGCGCGATCGTTCGGCGCACATCGCGCACGGTCTCCGTGGGATACCCCATGATGAAGAAGCCGTGGAGATCGATGCCTGAGCGCCGAACCATCTTGCACCGGCTTCGGATGGCCTCCACGGTGAGGCCCTTTCTCATCGCTTTGAGGATCCTGTCCGAGCCGGATTCGATTCCTGCACAGAGCAGATACCAGCCGGCCCGCTTCATGGTGTGCAGAAGCTCCTCATCCAATTCATCGAGGCGCACACCGTTGGGGCTGGCGAAGTGGACCGGGTCGTTTCTCTCGATCATCGCCTCGCAGAACTCGATCATCAAGTCACGCCGGGAGGTGAAATTGTCGTCCATGAAGTGGAATTCCCTCACCCCGTATCGCCGGCCGAGGAGATCGACCTCCTCGACCAGGCTTTCAACGCTCCGGGCGCGCACACGCTTCCCGTGGAGAGTGCCGGCCATGCAGAATCGACAGGCCCAGGGGCATCCGCGGGTGGCGATGAGAGGGGCAAAGCGCCGGTCCTTGTACACGATCGTGGGCGGGGTCGAGGGATACGGGCGGGACAAGAGGAGGTCCCATGCAGGGATTCCGTGGCGGTCGAGATCCCTCACCACGGCCCGGCGAGCACATCGAATCACACCATCTTGTCGGTAGATGAGGTTGGGAATGTCCGGCCCGGCCCCGCGGGACCCCGAGATCCGATCCAGGAGCCTGGGCACTCCCACCTCCCCCTCGCCTGAAAAGCCGTAGTCCGCGTGCTCGAGGTACTCCATGATTCCAATCGGATCCCCCGCCGGGTGAGGACCGCCCACCAGGGTGATCGTCTCGGGGGAGCTCCTCTTGATCGCCTCCAGCATCCGCCTCACCGCGATCAGATCCTGGGAGTACGACGTCAAGCCGATCGCATCGTATCGGTTCTTTCGAATCCATCGGGCAAAGGCGCCCGCGTCCATCCCCTCCCGCACGCAATCGAGGAGCTCCACCTCATGGTCGGCGGCCAGGGCGGCGGCCAGGTATCCCAGGCTCAGAGGCGGGAGAACCCAGGACTGAAGCCCGGGCGGTCGGGTTGGGACGACGAGAAGGACCTTCATGTTCCGTCTCAGGAGCGGGCCGCGTTCAGGTGGAGGAGGTGGCGGGCATAATATCGGATTTGGTCCAGCCCCTTGGTGTGGCCGCACTTTATGGCGCCTATGACGTCGAGGATGTAGACGACCGAGTGAGGGATATATCGAAACACTCTGTACCAGCCGGAGCGGAGAATCCAGCGCATGAGCCCGGATGGGATGACGGGAAGTGCGGCGTAGATCTTCTGGTACGTCCGGAATTTAAGGTACTGTTCGGCGTTGAGCGAACCACCTCTCTGATAGGGACTTATCTTCTCTTTGCTCTCCCACTCCTCGCTCCAAACTTCATCCTTCCCGACTACGTGCTTCGTGATCTCGAGCCCCGGAAAATGGCAGAGGGCATGAGCGTTGATCCGGACGGGGCGGAAATCGCACAGGGCCAGGGCGTTCGCTTCCTGATGCCCCGGGGCTTCGCCCGGAATCCCAAAAAGAATGTCGACGCAGTAGGCGAGCCCCTCCGCCTCGCAGATCCTCAGGGCCTCGGTGATCTGGGCGTTGGTCTCCCTGCGCAGCAGCACCCGGCCGCGCAGCTCCTCGTCGAAGGTCTGCACGCCGAAGTTGATGAGCCCGCACCTGGCGCGCTTCATCAGGCGTGCGGCCTCCCGGGTCATGAAGGCGACATGGGCCGTGCAGTCGAAGCGGAGACCGATATCCTCTTCGTAACGAGGGAGGAAAGTCTCGAACCAGCTCAGATCGAAAATGAACATGTCGTCCACGAACGCGACGGACCGGACTCCGTAGACGGCCCGGGCCATGCGAAGCTCTTCGAGGACATTCTCCGGACTCCGGCGTCGCATCCACTCCCCCCCTCCCCTGTTGAGTCTGCGTCGGATCCGGTTCCCGCAAAAGCTGCAGTCGTAGGGACAGCCCCGACCCGTCATCGTCATGTAACGGCCCCGGCCGAGGAAGATGGAGCCGGCGAAGAGCTCCTTGTCGGGGAAGGGGATCGAGTCGAGGTCCTGAACGAGAGGCCGGAGTGGCTGGGAAAGGACCTTTCCGTTCTCCCGGGTCCAGATGTTCCGGATCGATGCGGCCCCCTGGCCCTGATCGAGGCGGTCGCAGAGCTCCGGAAGAGCTTCTTCCCCCTCGCCTACGCACACCATGTCGACGGGGCCTATAGAGAGGACCTGGCTGGGAAGGACCGTGGGATGGGCCCCCCCGAACAGGACGGGAGCAGGGGTGCGGGCTTTGACCCGGCGAGCCAAGTCGATCGACCAGGAGAGAGACGGGGTCATCACGGAGAAGGCGACGAGGTCGGGCCGGGTGAGGGCGATGCGATCGGCCAGGCGCTCCCGATCATCGAAGAGCCGGCCGAGCCGAGGGACATCAAAGTAATCGAGGTCCTGGAACAGTCCGGGATCGAAGACGAGGGCCGGGCTGTGGCCGGCCCGGCGGACCGCGGCCGCCAAAATCTCCATGGCGTAGTTCTCTGCACCGATGGAGGCAAAGGTGACTCGGGTTCCCATTGGATTATTTCTGGTGGCCTGATCAGCGACCGCCGGATGAACCGGTGGTAGGAGGAAGGCCCCTGGAAGGGGCCTTCGAGCCTTTACTCTCTCGTGCACACAGGGGTCGCTTATTGACTTCCCACACCGACTATTCGCTGTTTCCCGATACTGTTTTTCCCAAATATGTTGCACCCATGGAGCGTCCTTTGTCAACCTAACCTTGACTCGACGGGAAGGATCGTGATATTGCTAAATGAGCTTTATTATTCAATTTAATGAAAAAAACATTGCCTCGCACACGGGCCCATACTCTTCCCCCATGAAAATCAAGCTAATCTACATACCCAAGGACGAAATCGACGTAAACCTAAATGAACGGACCCTCCAGACCTACTTCCCTCCCCTGGGCATCGCCGTCCTCACCTCCCACCTCCGAAGCCATGGGATTCAGGTGGAGCAGGACGATCTCAACATCAAGGTGGTCGACTACAACCGCCGATACCCGGAGGCGCCGATCCGGGTCGAGGCATTCAACGATGAAGAGCGGATCGACCACTTCATCCGTACCGGTCAAGACGAGGAGCTGGAGGGCGAGGCCTCCCGGATGCTCGCACTGACCAGCACGGAGGGATTCGAGCTCATCGGCTTCTCCCTGTGCGACGCCGAGAATCCCTCCACCATGGGGATCGCCCTCGTCATGGGGAAGCTCGTGAAGGCCCGCCAAAAGGCCCAGATCATCCTGGGGGGCTCATCCATCGACTGGGCCAACACCTTCTCGATCATGGGTGCCGGATTCATCGACTACGGAATCCAGGGGGACTCATACAACTCTCTCGGGGAGGTGACCCTCCTCGACTTCTGCCGCCAGTGGCACCGCGGGGTCTCCGGCGAGGATATCGTAGGCACGGTCTTTGCGCGC
>CAZFWM010000098.1:0-21114 GCA_964522545.1 uncultured Thermodesulfobacteriota bacterium | reverse complement strand
CCAAGTAAAAGAAGGGGGCTTGACAAGCTTATGACAGCAATCCCCCGGGCTCCGTGGGCAAATGGGCTCGGGGGATTGCTTCGGGGCTTTGCCCCTCGCAACGTCCCTTAATTGAATCCATTTTGAATCGATTTATAAACAGTCCTCTGCGTCTCTGCGCCTCTGCGTTAAAAATCTGAGACCCGCACCCATCTGCCCAGCCAGTAGGCGAAGCGGAAGTCGACCCCAGGGAGCAGGCGCGTGCCGTCTCCTCCCCCGTTCACCTCGTACGGGTTCGAGCGCCAGTGGTAGTTGCTCGCCGGGCGGATGCGCATCGGCACGGGCTGGGCGGCCACCAGTTTGTTACCCCTGCCCACGTACCCCAGGAGGTCGAGCTCTGTTCCGTCCTCCGCCTCGCACCGAAATCGCCTGATCTCCTCCTCGTCACAGTTCATCCTCTCGAGCTCCCAGTAGGGCGGCACAGGGAACTCCTTGAGCGTCCGGAGGCCCCGGGCCAGTGCATCGGGGTCGGGCGCGCTTGCCACGGGCGTCCAGGCCGAGGCGCCGGCCAGGCCCGCGGCGTAAACAAAGTCGAATAGACTCTGGCCGATCTCCACGGGCTGCCTGCCCCGGTCCGGCCTGTCGTAGAGCTTGTCGTGCAGGGCCGGCCGTATGACCTCCCGGACCGCCTCGTCCTCGATGTAGCGCATGGCGAGCCACGCACCCATGAAGGCCATGTTGTAGGCGCTGTAGTTCGATATGACGCCGAGGTCCACGCCGAGCTGGTTTTCCCTCGATATGTGGTGCAGCCCCCGCTCCCCGATGAGGGTGTCGTAGAGGTAGCTCTCGAGCTCGGAATCCTGGGCCACGTATTCGAGGGCGGCCACGATCCCCAGGGCCATGAGGGAGTACATGCCGTTGCGCACCGGGAGCCAGGGCAGATAGAGCCGGTCGAAGTTGTGCTCGTTGAGGTATCCGTGATAGGTGGTCCGGCCGTCGGCGTCGAAGATCTCCAGGTCGAAGCCGCTCGAGCGCACCACCTTGAGCTGGAGGCCGATCTCCCGGGCGTCGGCGCGCATCCGCGCCTTCAGGCTCGCCGGAAAGGCGGGGTCGTCCCGGATCACCTCCCAGGCCGCGGCAAAAGCGGCGGTCCAGCCGATGAACATGTCCCGGCTGCACGAGTCGGTCCAGACATAGTTCGGATAGAGCCCCCCCGAGTTGTCGGCCCGCGACTCCCCGTTGTTCTTCTCTTCGGGCAGGGGATTGCCCTGGGCGTCGAAGAGCGGGGTGGTCTCGATCTGGGCGCCGCCCCCCGGGAGGTCGGTCCGGAAAAAACCCCGCGCCAGGAGGCCCGGCACGCCGGTGATGGCCGTGGCGATGTGCAGCCCCTCGAGGGCCTCGAGCAGGTGGTCCCGGGCCAGCGCCACGTCGGCCGGAGCATACCCCTGGTCCCGCAGCACCCCGTATCGGAAGGCGTCGGCCGCGATCCCCACCCCGGCGTAAAGGCCGGCCACGGGCTGCCATGACGGGACCACGTCGAAGGGGTGCCGCCCGGAGAAGGCCTCGAAGTCCCAGCCGTCGGTCTCCTGCAGAAACGACCGGATGAGCTCTCTCTCTTCGACCCGGTCCAGGGGCACGCCGACTTCGGAGTTCAGGCCCATGCCGAAGGCGTTGAGCTGGTGGAACTGGCGGTCGTACAGGTCCGCGAGGCTCTCCAGGGGCGCGTCGTGTCCCTGCTCACAGGGCCCGGGAATGAGGGCGCTCCAGGCGTACCGGTCGCAAGCCCTCGGCGCCTGGGAGTCCGATGGCTGCGGTGTGCCGCTATGGCAGGCGGCGGTCGCGAGGGCCAGCATGAGACCGGCGGCGATGCCCGGGTGAAACCACACGACAATCTCCTTACGCGATAGAACAGAAAAAAAGAATGTCGAATATCGAACAAGGAATATTGAACCGCAGAAGGTTGGAAACAGGAAAAGGGCTTCTTCTCTCCTTCGAAATTCTGCGGTTCCTTGTTCTGCTGTTCGAAATTCTCATTTCGCACGAGAGGGCTTAACAGACTACTTCTGTATCTCCCCCGTGCCCCCAAAGGGGGTGCCGTCGTCCATGAGGCCCTCGATGGAGATGAAGTTCACCCCTTCCCGGAGCCAGGGCTTCACCGGGAACATGGGGAAAGCGAGGAGATGGACCCAATCGAGGTCCCACGGGAGAAGGAGCGGTATGGAGCGCTCTCGATCGTTGATTCGGGTGATGCGAACCGTGTCGAAATCGATTCGGCCGAAGTCGTGGCCGCAGGGCAGATTGATCTCGGCAAAGAGCAGCGGCATCGAGATGGGCGAGGCGGCCCAGGAGTCCAGCTTGGACGGGATGAAGTAGATGCCGGCGAACACCAGGTCTGGGTCCCAGCGCCAGACCTCGCACCCCTCGGCCGGGAGGAAGAAGGTCCATAGGGTGTTGGCCGTTCCGAAGTAGAGGTCTCCCTTGTAGGGCGCGATGGCCCGGCACCCGTAGTTGTTCCGGTCGCCGAAGCCGTGGGACGTGATCTGCTCGAGGCCGGTCGCGTCGGAGTATCGCCAGATGTCGTGGCCGGCATTGCTGAAGAAGCCCATGGACGCCAGACCGATGTAGAGGTGCCCCTCGAACTCGGCCATGGACCAGATGAAATTGTTCTTCCGGCTCCCGAGGCCGGTGGGGCCGATCTGCTCCCAGGTTGTGCCGTCGAAGCTACGCCAGATCTGCACGCCTCCGCCGAGCATGTTCCCGGTGCCCACGTAGACCGCGCCCTGGAATGTTTTCAACGAGACCGCCGCCATGTTGGTCCGGTCGCCGAACCCCTCGGTCGCGACGTCCTCCCACCCGGACTCGGGCGCGTACCGCCAGATCTCGCAGCCGTCGCGCACGTTCCAGGTCCCCACGTAGAGATGTTCGCCGAGGACGTCGGCCACGGCGACGGCGTAGTTGGCCGGCCGCGAGAGGCAGGGCGAAGGGATGCGCTCCCAGCAAGTCCCGTCCGGGGAGCGCCAGACCTCGCCGCCCTCGATGAAGTTGTAGGTGGTGACGATGAGCTCGTCCCGGTAGACTGTGATTCCGCGCATGGAGCGGTTGAGGGGATTGCCGAAGCCGTCCTCGCAGACCTGCTTCCAGAGCCAGGGGGCGCCGTCGACGGGGAGTCGCCAGATCTCTCCGCCCGCGGGTTCGTTCTTCGTTATGGCGTAGATGTGACCCCGCCAGACGCAGAAGTTGCGCACCCCCACATTGCCCGGGTCTCCGAAGCCGTCCACGGACCACGGCCACCAGCCCGACGACTCGCTGTAGCGCCACACCTCGGATCCGGTTTCATTGTTCTGCGTGCCCACGTAGAGGTAGTCGCCCGCCGCGGTCATGGACCACACGTACTCGTTGAAGCGGTCTCCGAAGCCGTCGATGTTGATCTGGGTGTTGACCGCCCGGGCGGGCGGCGGGAAAGCAGTGAGGACCGTGAGAAGAGCTGCACAGAAAGCGGTGGCGATCCGTGTCCGGCATCCTTCGGAAGGTGACATGAAGACCTCCTTGGGTGTTCAGGGTTTCTCTTATAGGACTGTGCGAAGTCGATAAATCTTGCGCGGGGGCAATGGAACCAGAAAGAATCATTTTCTGCGCAGAGTCATTTTACAATCTCTCCGGTGCCCCCGAAAGGGGTGCCGTCGTCCAGAAGTCCTTCGATCGATACGTGGTTGATCCCGGGGTGGAGCCAGGGCCGAATCTGGAACATCGGGAAGACGATCATGTCGAACCGGAAGATCTCCACCTTGCCCAGGGAGTCGATCGAGTGCTCATGACCGTTGATCTGGGTGATGCGCACCGATTCTATATCGATCCGGTCGAAGTCGTACCCGCAGGGGAGCAGGACCTCGGCGAAGAGCCAGGGAAAGAGCAGAGAGGCTGTCCCCCAGGCATCGGGGTTGCGGGGGTAGATGTAGACGCTGGCGAACAGCAGGTCCGGGTCCCAGCGCCAAACTTCGCAGCCCTCGGGCGGGAGGATGGGGGACCAGAGGGTGTTGGCCGTGCCGAAGTAGAGGTCGCCCTTGTAGGCCGCGATGGCGCGGCACCCGTAGTTGTTTCGCTCGCCGAACCCGTTGGACGAGATCATCTCCAGGCCGGACGCGTCGGAGTATCGCCAGATCTCGTGCCCGTCGTTGCCGGCCCACCTCCACGTGACCAGGCCGATGTAGAGTTGGCCCTCGAACTCTTCCATGGCCCAGGTGTAGGCATTCGTGGGGTCCCAGAGGCCGTCGGCACCGATCTGCTTCCAGGTCGTTCCGTCGTGGCTGCGCCAGATCTGGACCCCGCCGTCGAGGAAGTTGCCCGTGCCCACGTAGATGGCCCCTTGGAAGGTCTTCATCTGGACCGCGGCGAGGTTGTACTTTGTGCAAAAGCCTCCCGTGACCACCGCATCCCAGCCGACCTCGGGCGCGTAGCGCCAGACCTCCAGACCTTCGACCATGTTCCAGGTCCCCACGTAGAGATGGTCGCCGAGCACGTCGGCCACGGCCACGGCGTAGTTCTCCGGCCGCGTGAGCCCGGGCGAGGGGACCCGCTCCCAGCTCGTCCCGTCCGGTGAGCGCCAGACCTGGCCTCCTCCCTTGAAGTGGTACGTGGTGACGTAGAGATCCCCCCGGTACTCGACGATCCCCCGCATGGACCGGTTGACGTAGTCGCCGAAGCCGTCCTCGTTGACCTGCTCCCACTGCCAGGGAGGGGCGTCCAGAGGAAGTCGCCAGATCTCGCCCCCGGTGTACTCGTTCTTCGTCACGGCGTAGAGGTGGTCCCGCCAGACATAGAAGTTGCGCACGCCCACGTTTCCCGGGTCGCCGAAGCCGTCCACCGACCACGGCCACCATCCCCCGGCCTCGCTGTAGCGCCAGATCTCGCCGCCCGTGTTGTAGTTCTGGGTCGCCACGTAGAGGTAGTCGCCCGCGGCGAGCATGGCCCAGACGTACTCGTTGTACCGGTCGCCGAATCCGTCCACATTGACCTGAATATTGACGGCCCCGGACGGCGTGGGCGCCGAGAGGAGGAGAAAAACCAATGGGAGGAAAAATTTAGACCGCTTCAAGGGGGGGCGTGTTTCAGTTAGAGGGCGAAGGCTGGGCGAGCTGACTGCTAAAGGCTGACAGCTGATAGCTTGCGGCTTTGCCGCATTATGGTATGACAAGCTCCTGACCCACTTCCAGGCTGCTCGGGTTGGCCAGCTGGTCCCGGTTCGCCTGGTAGATCTGCTTCCAGAGGGTGAAGTCCCGATAGTATTTGCGGGCGATCTTCGAGAGGGTGTCTCCTGACTGGACTTTGTGAAGGACAACTTGTTTTTCCTCGGGCTTACATGAGGCCTTGATGCGCTCCAGCTCGAGTTTGGCGATTCGCTCCCGCTCCGCCTCGGCCGCCTTGAATGATGTGATCTCGTCCCGGATGAGGCCGCTTCTCTTGACAATCCAGCTCCCGAGCTCCAGGAGCTCGCGGCCCGCCATCTTGCACTGCGCCTCGGGGCGGATCACAACCTCGCGGCCGAATTCGCGAATCCGGTCGCCCGTCCCGCGCAGGACCGTCTCCGGGGTCTCTGCTCCCCGGAAACCCTCGCGGTGCAGGCGCTCACTGAGATCGTTCAGTCTCTCGGCAGAGGCGTTCATCCTGCTCCCGATTTTTTCGAGGGCCAGCCCTTTTTCGTGTCTCTTGCTGTCCCAGCTCCGTACCAGTGCCGTGGAGCCGGCCCGGAGTCCCTCCCCGGCGAAACGGACACGGCAGGCGCATTCGTCCAGGTAGGCCGTAGTCGTTTCTACCTCTATGGATATGGCAAAGCACGGGGCCGGAAAGACCATGGCAAGAGCCACAGCGGCCGCGCACCAACCCGCTCTCTCCATCCTGATTATCCTTCCCGGGAAGACAGCATGCTCTGGCGCGAGTGTAAGCGATTTCCGCCTGCGACTTTATGCAACGTTGGGATCTACTCTTTTTCTACACGTCTATTTATTCGCAAGCAGGTCGAAAGTCAATTCGTTTTCCCCCTACCGGATCTTCCACATCTGACTGAGGAGGGGGATGAACACCCGCAGAAGATCGTTGTCGTATTGTTGGCTCTGCAGCATGTACTGGAGGGCGTTGAAGGCGGTCATGGCCGGCCTGTATACCTTTTCCGTTGTCAGAGAATCAAAGGAGTTGGTGAGAGCCAGGATTCGTTCGCACTTTCCAATTTTTTTGGCCTTGAGATGCTTGGGGTAGCCGCTCCCATCCATCCTTTCGTGGTGGAGGAGGATGGCGTTGTCTATGAGGAGGCGCCTGTCTCGCATCAAGCTCTGGTTGAGGATCTCGATCGAGTATTTGGGATGGAGCTTCATAACGGACCAGTCGGTATCTCCAAAGGTCCCCATTTTCTCCCGCACCTCGCTCGGGATCTTCATCTTGCCCAGGTCGTGCAGGATACTGGCCTGGGAGAGGGCCTGCACGTCGTTCTGGTTGATGTTGACCGCCTTGGCCAGGCTCACCGTGAAGTAGCAGACCCGGCTCGCGTGGAGGGAGAAGTTATACTTGATGCTCATATCCTCGACTAGGTATTGAAGCGTGTCGCCCGAGTCGAAGATCAGCTTGATCACGCAGTCGCACAGGAATTTTACGCGCTCGGGGGCTTTCTCCGAGGAGGGGTCGTCGAAGAACTCGGTCACGAAATTCTCCGTAACCTCCTTTACGATAGCCGACTTCTCCTTGTCGGGGATGGCATCGCTGGACACGATCCGGTCCAGGTTGTTCTCGATATATGTCAGGAAGTTCTTTTTCGATTCGAGTTCGAGGAGCACATACTTCAGACCCCGCTGCACCAGGCTGTCGATGTCTTCCTGGGTGATGGGGAAGTTGCGGCCCCGGAACAGGCGTGTCTTGCCTGCCTGCTGAATGTAGAGATTGAAGCGCGAGACTTTCTCGACGCTCAATCCTTCCACATAGGTCTTGAAAAATGGCATATCCGGTCTCGAATGAGAGGCGATTGCGAGGGCCTCTGTCGGCCCCGCCGATCTTGCATTATACTAACCAAGAATCTATAACACATCAAGGAGGAATTGAAAACCATGGACCCTATGAAGAAGCTCTACACTCCCCGCCCGGAGGGCCCGATGCGGGTGGCCGGATTCATGTCCGGATCAGGGACCAACCTCATCAAGATCATCGAGCACCAGATCTCGCTGGCCGGCGAGAGGGGGCGCTCCCCGTATGAAGTGGTGGTCGTCTTCACGGACAATCGCAAGAGCAATGGGGCCGACATCGCCGACCGGTTCGGGCTGCCCCTGGTAGTAAAGGACATCATGGATTTCTACCGGGCCCGCGGTCACGACACCAAGCGCGACCTTTCTCTGCGGCCGGACTTCGACCGTACCGTGATAGAGGCCCTGGTCCCCTATCGTTCGGACGCCGTGGCCCTGGCCGGCTACATGAGCATCGTCACCGGGCCGCTCCTCGAGGCCTTTGACGGCCGGATCATCAATGTCCATCCCGCCGATCTCACGGTCAGGCGGGCCGGAAGCCGTGCCTACACAGGCGATCGTGCCGTGGCCGACGCGATTCGCGCCGGGGAGCCGGAGATCCGCTCCACGACCCATATCGTTCGTGCCGAGGTCGACTACGGCGAGATCCTGATGGTCTCGGCCCCGGTGCCGGTGGTGCTGCCCGAGGGAGTCACATCTGAGGCCTTGCGGGATGATGCAAGCAGAGACCGGCTCCTGGAGATCGCCGCCCCGCATCAGGACCGGCTCAAAGAGATCGGCGACTGGGTGGTCTTCCCGAGAACCCTGGAGATGATGGCCGAGGGGCGTTGCGGCTTCGGCCCATCCGGCGAGCTCTACATCGACGGAGAGCCCGCGCCCGGCGGATTGCGCCTGGAAGGGTAGGCCCTTCGCTACCTGATCACATAGTTCATAGGGCGGCCCGTGGCCGCCGTTATGATCGCATGTCATGAGAATCGGCGGGCATGGCCCGCCCTATCTTGATCGAGGCCTCACAGTCTCCTCGCGCCGGGGCAGTTGGCCGGCGATACGACCACCCGGGAGGGGAGACCCGCCTCGTCGAAGGCGGCCGACATGGCCCCGGCCGCCTGGCGTGCGCTGTGGGGCGAACGGCAGAAGGCGAACACCGACGGACCGGATCCGCTGATGGAGCTCCCAAGGGCGCCGGCGTCCAGGGCCGCGTTGATCACGTCCATGCAGCCCGGGATGAGGGCGGCCCGGACCGGGGTGACGACCTGGTCGGGCACGCAGCGCGACATGAGGGCCAGATCCCCAGAGTAGCAGGAGCTGACCAGTGCGGCGATGTTGGAGGTGTTGCGCACCAGGGAAGAGAGCGGCACCGATTCGGGCAGGACGGACCGGGCCTCACGGGTGGAGAGCTCGAATTCCGGAGTGACCACCACCACGGTCAGGCCCTCCGGCACCGGCAGTCGCACCAGGTCGAGCGGGTCCAGAGTACGAATGAGGATCAGCCCGCCCAGGAGTGCCGGGGCCACGTTGTCCGCGTGCCTTCCTGAGACCACGGCTTCGGCCTCGATGCAGGGCCCCACGAGCTCGGGCTTGCGCAGGGGCGAGCCCAGCAGAAGGTTCACGGCGAAGGCCGCCGCGGCCGCGCTCGCCGCCGAGCTGCCCAGGCCGGAGCCGATGGGCAGGCCCTTGGCGATCTCCAGCTCGATCCCGACCTCCACGCCGGCCTTGCGGAGAGTGGCCTCGGCCGCGATACCCGCGGTGTTTGCGCCGGCGTCCGTGGGCAGGGCCCCGTTGTCCCCGCTGATGCCGGTGATCACAACGTACCGCCCCGAGGCAAAACGGGCCGTCACGGTGTCACCCGGCTCGCTGAGCGCCAGCCCGAGGATGTCGAAGCCGAGGCCCAGGTTGGCCACGGTGGCTGGCGCGAAGGCGGTGACCTGCTCAGAATGTCTCATTGAATTGATCGTCCTTCGGCTGGACGTTTACTCTCTGCTATTTCAAACGGTACGTTGTATAAATTCACCACAGAGGACACAGAGAGCACAGAGAAAAAAGATTGATGGCATTCATTCTCCCTCTGTGACCTCTGTGATCTCTGTGGTTGAAAAACATTTTGTATCATAAGCTCCTCTGATTTCTCTCTCAATGTCTCTGCATTCGGCAAGGAATTCGGCTCGGCTATCTCCGCTCCGCTGCGATGCGAAGGATGTCTCCCAGGACCCCCATGGCGGTCACTTCCACGCCGGCCCCCGGACCGGCCACGACCAGGGGGCGGAGGCTGTATCGATCCGACTCGAAGACGATCATGTTGTCGGTCCCCTGGAGTCGGTGGAAGGGCGAGTCTGCTGGCACGGCCACGGGTCCCACTTCAATGGCTCCGGGCCGGACCTTGGCGATGTAGCGCAGCACCATTCCTTTTTTCCCCACTTCGGAGATGCGGGCCGCAAAGGGCTCATCATACTGTTTCAGCTCCTTCATCAGGGCCGATAGGTCCCTGCCCTCCAGCGAGGGCTCTATAAGGCCGGTGAGCTTGACCGGATCGTCGGAGAGCACCAGGCCGGAGAGGCGGCCGAGGATCATGGCTTTTCGAGCCACATCGGCCCCTGTGAGGTCGTCCACCGGGTCCGGCTCGGTGTAGCCGAGGCTCACGGCCTGTGCCACGGCCTCGGAAAAGGGAGTGCCCTCCTCGAGCTGTCCCATCAGGTAGCTGAGCGTGCCGGACAGGCTCCCCTCGAACCGGTTGAGCCGGTCCCCCGTGGCCAGGAGCATCTCGAGGGTATCCACCACCGGCAGGCCCGCCCCGACGGTGGCCTCGGCCTTGAGGATTCGGCCCTGGGAGCCCGCCTCGTCCATGAGGGAGCGGAACTGTTCGAGTGGGCCGGCCAGCGGCTTCTTGTTGGCGGTGACCACGTCGCACCCGAGTCGTAGCGCCTGCACGAAGATCTCATGGGAGTCGTCGGCGGCCGAGACGTCGACCAGCACCGGCCGCACCAGCCGGTAGCTAAGAGCGCTTTCCACCATGGTGACCGGGTTGGCCTTCACGGCACCTTCAAGCGAAGTGAGCGGCTGTAAAGCTTCCTTGGTCTTCAGAATCGAGGCCAGCTTCTCCTTCGGAATTCCGCCCGGCTCGAAGAGGTAGCCGCTTCGGTCCGCAACGGCCACGATGCGGGGCGTCAGACCGAAGCGATCGAACAGATGAGCCCGGCGGTCGAGTATGAGCTCGGCCAGGGCCCGTCCGATCTTTCCGCAGCCCAGCAATATCAGGTCCAGGCCCCGGCCCATGTCCCGGCCCGTGTCCAGGCGGTGGAGGCCGAACTCGGTGTGAACGGCGCGTAGCGCGTCATCGACATCATGCCGGTCCACGGCCAGGGAGATGTTGAGCTCCGAGGAGCCCTGGGCGATGGCCAGCACGTTGATCCTCTGCTTGCTCAGGGAGGAGAAGACCCGGGAGGCCACCCCCGGCGTGTTGGCCATGCCCAGCCCGACCACGGCCACGAGGGCCACATTCTGGCGAACCACGATCTCCTCCACGTCGCCCCTGCACATGTCGGGCTGGAATTCGCTCTTGAGAAGGGCCTCCGTATTCACGGCGTGTTCGCCCGGGACGGCCAGGCAGATGGTCGACTCGGAGCTGGACTGGCTGATCATGGTCACGCTGATGTTCCGGTCGGCCAGGGACCGGAATACCCGGGCCGCAACGCCGGGTACGCCCGCCATCCCCTTGCCCTCGACGGAGAGCAGGCAGTGGTCCCTCACGGCGCTGATCGCCTTGACCGGGTGGGACCCGGGCGTGAAGCGGCCGTCCACAACGGTGCCGGGGGATTTGGGAGACAGGGAGTTGCGCACTTGGACCGGGATGCCTCGCGACGTGACCGGAATCATGCTGCGCTGGTGGAGCATCTTGGCCCCGTAGAAGGAGATCTCGGCCGCCTCCCGGTAGTTGAGCTGCGGGATTACTCTGGCCTCCGGGATCACCCTGGGATCGGCGCTGTAGACGCCGTCCACGTCGGTCCAGATGGTCACCTCGTCGGCTCCGATGGCCGAGGCGATGTAGGTGGCAGTGAGGTCCGAGCCGCCGCGGCCCAGGGTCGTGGTGGCGCCGTCGGGCGCGTGGCCGCAGAAGCCGGTGACCACGGGAACCTCGCCGACCTCGAGGAGCGGGCGGACGGCCGCGGCAATGGTGCGGTCCGCCACACCCCCGAGCGGATTGGCCCGGCCGAAGTTGTCGTCCGTCTCCAGGAAGGTGTCGGCGTCCAGGGCCGAGGCGGAAACACCCAGGCCGCGCAGGGCCACCGCGAAGAGCCTTACAGAGAGCTTTTCGCCCGCAGCGATGATACGGTCGAGCGTCCTGGGGGTGAGCTGTCCGAGCAGCACAACACCGCTGATCAGGTCCGAAAGCTCCCGGGAGATCCTGTCGAGATCGGCCCGGGTCGCCTCCTCGCCGTCCCCGGCCAGGAGGGAGAGTGTCTTCAGATGGCGGGCGTGGATGCCGCGGATCAGCTCCTCTCCCCGGTCTTTGTCGCCCCGGGCCGCAGCCGAGGCCGCCGAGACCAGCTCGTCCGTGACGCCTGCCATGGCCGAGGCCACCACGATCACATCTGTTTTCGAGCGAGCCTCGGACACCAGGGAGGCGGCGGAGGCGAACCGCTCGGCCGAGGCCAGGCTCGTGCCGCCGAATTTGTGAACTTCCGTTCTTTGCATGGTATCCACTTTATGGATGAGAGGTTGAGTTGACGAAGAATAACAGAGATGAGAATCGACGCGCAAGGTATTTTCGCAAGTTCCCGGGTGAAGATCGGGAACTTGCGAAAATACTGGATTTCTCCCTTCGGTCGAAATGACAAACGAGAGGTGTCGAAATGACAGAATGAGGGCTGTATTGTATAGTGTTTGAGAATAGTTAAAACAACGATTAGAGGATAAGCAGGAAATGGGAGAAAACAGAATATCCCTATGCTACGGAGGGAGCACGCTGGAAGTCGATATTCCGGCTTCCAACATAGAGGTCATAGAGCCTCTCTATGTTCCGGGACTGCCCGATGAGGCCGGTGGAGTCAAGGCGGCCATGCAGAACCCCGTCGACTCACCTCCTCTTCGAGACCTGATAAGCTCCCGCCACAAGGTCGCCATTGTCATTCCAGACATCACGCGCCCCTTCCCGGGGGAGCGGATTCTTCCTCTGATCGTGGAAGAGATCGGCCATGTTCCGAATGAACAGGTCACCATTGTCATAGGCACAGGATCGCATCGGACCAGTACGCAGGAGGAGATGGCAAGCCTGGTGGGCGAATCGGTCGCCTCATCCTATCGCGTGATCAGCCACAACGCGTTCGACCCGTCAACGCTCGCCGAGGCGGGAACGGTATCAGCCGGCCGGCCAATCTATATGAACCGAGATTACGTGGAAGCGGACAAGCGTATCGCGGTCGGCATCGTGGAGCCCCATTTCATGGCCGGCTTTTCAGGCGGATTCAAGGCGGTCTGTCCCGGCATCGTGGGCATCGACGACATTCTCTTCCTGCACCGGGCGGAGCTGATCGGCCATCCCCGCTCGACCTGGGGCGTGGTCGAGGGGAATCCGACCCAGGCGCTCCTGAGCGAATGCGGCCGGCTTCTTCCGATCGACTTCTGCGTGAACATCACGGTGAACCGGGACCAACAGATAACGAGGGTATTCGCCGGAGACCTGGAGTCAGCCTATTCTCAGGCCTGTGAGTTTTCCCGTGAAAACACGTTTCGACCTGTCTCCCACTCCTTCGATATCGTCGTGACCACGGGAGGAGGCTACCCCCTCGACCAGAATCTGTACCAGGCCGTCAAGGGCATGTCGGCGGCCCGGAAGATCGTGGCGGAGGGTGGGCTCATCGTGTGCGCGGCCGAGTGCCGCGAGGGTTTCCCGGATCACGGCAACTTCCGAAAGCTTCTGTTCGAACATAAATCAGCGGACGCCCTCTTGAGGACCATACTGTCCCCGGGTTTCAGCGTACTCGATCAGTGGGAGGCCCAGCTGTTGGCCATGATATCCTGCTTTGCAAGAGTCGCCCTTTACTCCGGCCTGGACCCGGAGGGCGTACGCCGGGCCCACATGGAGCCGATATCGGATATATCGGAGAGGGTGAGGCTGGAGCTGGAGAGGGCAGGGGAGGAGGCACGAGTGGCGGTCATCCCGGAAGGGCCGTATACGATTCCGAATTTGATTGCATAGGGAATCCGATTTTTTCCGGCGAAGAGTTTTAACGCAAAGACGCAAAGGCGCAGAGGAAGGAAATCTAAAGCGAACAATATTTTTTGTCATTTCGAGCGAAGCGAGAAATCTTTCCGGGCGCAATCCGGAAAGATCAGATTTCTCCCTGCGGTCGAAATGACATGTCCGACTCGGTATGAAATGAGTAATAAGGAAAACAAAAAATGCCGATCCCAGCGGAATGGATAAAGAAAGCACGTAAGATCGTCGGAGAGCCGTACCTCTACACCGAGGTTGCGGACATGGAGAAGTACGCTCATGACGAGCTGGCCTTGGACACGTTCACAACCATGCCGGAAGCGGTGGCGAGGCCGGGGAGCGAGGATGAGGTGGCCTCCATGGTCGGCCTCTGTTCGGAGATGGACATACCGCTCGCCGCTCGCGGTGGGGGGACTGGACTGGCCGCGGGCTGCGTGCCGCCCCCGGGCGGGATCGTCCTCTCTCTGGAGCGGTTGAACCGGGCCATCGATGCGGACGAAATGAATCACACCATCACCGTACAGGCCGGCATGCCTTTGCACGACTTGTACGAGCACGTGGAAGGGATGAACCTCTTTTTTCCTCCCCACCCCGGGGACGAAGGGGCCTTCATCGGCGGTGCGGTTGCGGCCAATGCGGGCGGTACGCGCGCCGTAAAATACGGCACGGTCCGGCGGTTCGTCCTCGGCCTCCAGGTCGTGCTGGCCGACGGCCGCACCGTTGAGCTGGGAGGCAAGTTCATCAAGTCGAGCTCAGGATACAACCTGCTCAATCTCATGATCGGCTCTGAGGGTACACTGGGTATCATCACGCGGGTCACGCTGGCCCTTCTTCCCGCCCCGGGATTCAATCTGACCCTTGTCGTTCCGTTCTCTTCGGTTGGCGACGCCGTGGACGCAGTGCCCCTGATCCTGAAGAGAGGCATCATCCCGTCGGCCGTGGAGTTCGTCGAGCACTCTGTTCTGCGTTGCGCCGAACGCCTTCTGGGCCGCAGCTGGCCTGCCCAGGCCGGCGAGGCCTCGCTCATGATCATACTGGACGGCCGGACCAAAGAGGAAGGAATGGACCAGGCGGAAAAGATCGCGGAGATCGTGGAAGTGGGAGGAGGGCTTGATGTCCTCGTGGCCGAGAGGAGGGACCGGCAGGCGGAGATCCTCGAGATGCGCAGCATACTGTACGAGGTCCTGAAGCCCGCCACCGTCGATGTCCTCGACATTTGCGTCCCGCGCTCGGAGATCGCGGGACACGTCCACTTCATTCACGAGCTGGAAGAGCGCCTCAACATCCCCTTGCCCACCTTCGGCCACGCGGCGGACGGAAATGTCCACACCCACCTGCTGCGCTGTGCCCTGGAGGACGGGGCCGTGGGGAGCGAGATTCCCGGGTGGGAGGCAAAGCTCGACCAGGCCCGCACAGAGCTTTTTCGAGACGCATCCCGCCGTGGCGGGGTCATCTCCGGGGAGCACGGGATCGGCCTGGCAAAGCGCAGCTACCTCTGTGAGACCCTGGGCGAGGTCAATGTCGATCTGATGAAAAAAATCAAAACGGCCCTGGACCCCAAAGGCATCCTGAATCCGGGGAAGATCGTTGATGTATAGAGGCGCTGCATAAATATATGCGGTGCCTCTATATTGCAATTGAAGATTACTTTATGAAACCATGAGTTTATGATATCTTCTTTTTTTAAACGTGTGAGGTCAACGTTAGTGGAGCACGAGAAATCGGCGAGCGTGACGCCGACCGATCTTATCTGCTAACCTCTCGAACCGAAAACGGGTGTTCGGCCCTGCCGTCCGGCGCAAGTCATTTCCAAACAAGGAGAAACAGACATGGGTGACAAGGGAAAGAAGGACAAAGACAAGAGGGAACAACAGAAAAAGGCTCAGCGTAGTTCAAAGGAAAAACGTAAAATGAAAAAGGAAAAGAAGAAATAGGTAAATGGTCTGAATTCGCTAAAAAAAAATAGGGGAAGAAATGAAGCCGGCCAATCTGACTGCTTCCGCATTTTTTCTGTTGATCACCGTCCTGCTTTCCCAGCCCGTCGCCGCCGCCACGATCCACGTCCCGGCCGATCATCCCACCATCCAGGCCGGGATCGATGCGGCCGCCGGCGGGGACGTGGTGCTGGTGGACCCCGGCACCTATGTGGAGAACATCAACTTCCTCGGGAAAGCGGTGGAGGTCCGGAGCGAGACCGGATACGAGGAGACCGTGATCGACGGGAGCCGGCTCGATCCGGTGGTCCGCTTCGTCAGCTCGGAGACCGACCTTTCCGTGATCGACGGATTCACGATCCGCAACGGATGTGATCCCTACGGCTGCGGGATCTACTGCGAGTCCTCCTCGCCGACGATCACGAACTGCCTGATCACGGAAAACCACGACGCCTTCGCGGGCGGGGGGATCTCGATGCGCGTCTCCTCTTCTCCGACCATCACGAACTGCGTGATCGTCAACAACAGCGCCGGCTTCCCGGGCGGCGGAATCCACTGCGAGACCTCCAGCGGGGTGGTCGCCCACTGCACGGTCGTGGACAACACGGCGGGCAGCGGGGCGGGCATCAGCATCTGGTACTCCTCCTCGCTCCTCGTCACGAACTGCATCGTCCGGAACAACCACTCTTCTCAGCTGGAGTCCTACGACAGTGAGCTGCTGGTCACCTATTCCGACGTGCAGGGGGGGGCCGCGGGGGAGGGGAACATCGACGCGGATCCGCTCTTCGTCGGGGAATTCGTCGGGGAAGGGGATTACCACGTCTTTCTCGGCTCTCCGTGCATCGATGCCGGGACCGATGCGGGCGTGGTCGCGGACATGGACGGACGGGCGAGGCCCCTGCGCGCAGGGTTCGACATGGGGGCCTACGAGTACCCGGACTGCGCCGATTCGGACGGGGACGGCTACGGGTCCGAGGCCTGCGGCGGGTACGACTGCGACGATGCGGACGCCGGCGCCCACCCGGGGGCCGAGGAGATTTGCGACAACGAGATCGACGACGACTGCGACGGCTTCGTCGACTTCGAGGACTCCCATTGCGTGGGGATCCACATCCCGGCCGACTATCCGACCATCCAGGCCGGGATCGACGCCGCCGACGACGGGGTGCACATCCTGGTCGCCCCGGGCACGTACGTGGAGACCATCGACTTCTCCGGCAAAGAGGTGATCCTCCGGAGCGAGCAGGGACCCGAGGTGACCGTTATCGACGGGAACCGGGCCGGGTCGGTTGTGACCTTCAACAACGGCGAGGGCCGGGATGCGGTGCTGGAGGGATTCACCATCCGCAACGGGAGCGGCAAGGGATTCGGCCTGCCGGAGATCAGCTATTACGGGGCCGGCATCTACTGCTCGGGCACCTCCCCGTCGATCCTGTACAATCACATCACCGCCAACACCATCCAGGCGGGATGCGTCATGGCCCCGGGCGCGGCCAAAGGGGGCGGCATCTACATCAACGGCGGCGCTCCCCTCGTGGAGGGCAACGTGATCTCGGGCAATTCCGCCAAAGCCGACCCGAACTGCTCTTCCTTCATGTGCTGCGGATCCGGACACGGCGGGGGGATAGCCGTGGACGGGGGGGAACCGGTCATCGCGAACAACACCTTCTACGACAACTCGGCGATCGGCGCCTATGACATCATCCATTTCATCGGCGGCTCCGGATACGGCGGGGCCATCTACAGCAACGGATCGAGCCTCATCCTCCACAATACGATCGTCTCCAACGTGGCCAGGGCCGGGGCTTCGGGCAATTACGGGGGCGGAGCCTACCTGGACTCCAATGAAACATTTACCAACAACATCGTCATCAATAATGGATATGCTCCCTGGTATGCGATAGGAGGAATCGATTGCAGCGGCAGCCCCACCATCACCTACAATGACGTCTGGAACAACGACTGGGACGACTACGGCGACGGGTGCGGGACCCCGGACCCCAGCAACATCTCGGTCGACCCCCTACTCGTCGGCTCGTCGGGGGATTATCACCTCACGGACGGCTCGCCCTGCATAGACTCCGGCACCGATGCCGGCATCGGCATTGACATGGAAGGCGACGAGAGGCCCCAGGGCGCCGGGTTCGACATGGGGTCGGACGAGTACGCGGACCTGGACGCCGATGGGTATGCCTCCTGGGAGGACTGCGACGATGAGGACCCGAGCGTCCATCCCGGGGCCGAGGAGCTCTGCGACGGCAAGGACACCGACTGCGACCAGGCCATCCCCTTCGACGAGCTGGATTCGGACCTGGACGGCTGGATGATCTGCGAAGGCGACTGCGACGATTCGGACCCGGCCCTTAATCCGGGCGCCGAAGAGATCTGCGAGGGCGGGATCGACGAGGACTGTGACGGGCTCGTCGACGGCGACGACCCGGACTGCGCCCCGGAATTCACGCTTGCGCTGGACGCGTCCTACGGTGCTGGCATACTCAGCCTGAACTTCACCATCGGCACGCCGGAGCCGGCCATCTGGGCGAACTTCCTGATCTCGACGCACGCCGGAATCCAGGTGATCCCCCTGTGGAGCGTTCCCCTGTCGGTCATCGATCCGCCCATCCAGCTGCCCATCGCCTTCTCCCTGCCGGGCATGGGGTGGATCGGGTTCCTGACCACCCTGTACACGGCAGAGGGCTCACAGGCCATGGGCTTCGCCTGGGTCGACACCGGCTGACGGGCCGGCAGGGCGACCGCCGGTCGCCCCTTCTACGACGAAGCAGCGCGTTACGTGCCGTAGGGGTTTGATTCATCAAACCCTAGGGCGCCATAAATGACGCCCCTACGGGCGCGCCAAGCGGTGCCCCTGCCACTTTTCTTCGTGATAATATCCCTACGATAACATCCCTATGCTTGACACCGGGTATGGACTGTAGTATAAAGTAACCATGGGTTACTAACCGACGGTTACCAATCATGCCAACTCAAGCGACAACCAGAAAGAGACGACTCAGGAACCGGCGCGACGAGGTCCTCGACGCGGCCCGGGAGCTCTTCATCATCAACGGCTACCGCGGCACCACGGTGGAGCAGATCGCCCGGCACGCCGGCTACAGTAAGCGGACCGTCTATCTCGACTATCTGAACAAGGACGAGCTCTTCATCACGGTCTGCGCTGAAGGCGGTGAGCTCCTGCTCGCGAATCTCGGACAGATCCAGGACGACGGGCTCTCCGTCGAGGAGGGCATCGATCGCCTCCTGGAGGTCTACGTCGAGTTCTCGCGGGACCACAGTGAATACTTCCGCATGATCTTCAGCGAGGCAAGCCCGGAGATCATCGCCAATTGCACGCCCGGGCTGAGAGAGCGCGTGGCGGATCTGGAGCGCGCCTGCCTGAAGGTCATGGTCGAGTTTGTGGAGCGTGCGGTCCGGGAAGAGGTCATCCCTCCGACCGACCCCTGGGAGGTGGCCGGCATCTTCCTCGGCGCCGCCGCCGGAATCATCCTGCTCTCCATGGGCGGCAGCCAGACCGTCTTCACCAAAAAGACCCTCGAGTCCCTCGTGAAGAAGGCGATCCGGACCCTATGGAAAGGGCTGCGAAGCCCGGAACCGTAATTCGATTCAGTAAATCGTACCCTGCACCGGGGAGAGATGAATGGCGGATGAACTGTTCCGTGAGATAAGCGGCCTCATCCGAGGTCACACCAACCGGCACGTGGAGGAGTGGAAGGCGGCCGGCCGGCCGGTGATCGGCTATTTCTGTCACTACATGCCGCGCGAGCTCATTCTGGCCGCCGGGGCCCTTCCGCTGCGGCTGCGCGGCGCCGGCTCCGAGGACTGCTCCACGGGCGATGCCTACATGAGCGGGCGGGTCTGCACCTATGTACGCCACGTGATGAGCCTGGCCGTGGAAGGGCACTATGATTTCCTGGACGGAGAGATCTCCACCAACACCTGCGATCACGTGCGCCGGGCCGCCGACCTGTTCCTGAAGAAGACCGGCATCGCCTTTCACGGCTTTCTGTCGGTGCCTCGGAGTCCCCGGGAGAGCCTGTACGGCTATTATCTCGCCGAGCTGCGAAAGCTCCTGGCCGGCATGGAGTCCCACTTCGGCGTCCGGATCGGCACGGAGGAGCTGAGGGAAGCCGTGCGCGTCATCAACGAGAACCGCCGCCGGCTGCGAGAGATCGACCGGATGCGGCTCGCCGACCGCCCCAGGCTCTCCGGCGCCGAGGCCCTGTCGGTCCACATCGCCTCCCACGTCCTGCCCCCCGACGTCTTCGGCGGTCTGGCCGACCGGCTGATCGAGGCGCTCAAGGAGCGGCCCGGCCTCGAATCGCCCCGGGGGCGGCTCGTGCTGATCGGGGCCGAGCTGGACGAGCCGGCCTATGTCGAGGCGGTCGAGAGCCAGGGGGCGCTCGTGGTGGCCGATCGGCTCTGCTTCGGGTCGCGCTCGGTGCTCGACCCGATCGACGAGGACGCCCCGGATCCTCTGGACGCCATCGGCCGGGCCTACTTCTTCAGCTCATCGTGCGCCCGCATGATCGGGGATTTCCCGAGGCGCTGGGACGAGCTAAAGAAGCTCATGGAGGGCGCCCGGGCCGACGGGGCCGTCTTCGAGCGCGTCATCTTCTGCGACCCCTGGGGGGGCGAGCTGCACAATATCCTCCACAGGGCGCAGAAGGAGGAGGCCTTCCCGGTGCTTTCGCTCACCCGGGAATACAACATCGTGGCCACGGGCCAGGTCCGGACCCGGGTGCAGGCCTTCGTCGAGAAGATCGAGATCGCCCGGGCCCAGCGGGCGGCAACGAGAGGTGAGTCATGAACCGCGACGATGTCATCAACACGTATGAGTGGAGGCTGATCCTGGAGAACCTGCCGCCCCTCCAGGCGTTCTTCGCCGGCGACCCGGACGCGCACGGCATCAATGTGCTGCTCCACAACGTGAACATCTTCGTGGAGAAGATGTTACACCACCTCGACCGGGGCCATCCCTTCGTCTGGTACAACCTCGGCTTCAACTCCGAGCTGGTCTACGCCCTGGAGGACACCCACCCGGTCACCATCGAGATGCTGGGCGCCATGCACAACCTCTTCGGGGACGTCCAGGTCTCCCTCGACTTCATCGACGGCGCCCAGGCCGTGGGCATCCCGGCCGACTGCTGCTCGGCCGACAAGATCGCCATCGGGGCCATCCATAAAGGGCTCTACCCGCCCCCGGCGTGCACCATCGGCATAAACACCCCGTGCGACGCGCAGGTCCTGAGCACCCAGGTCATGCAGGAGCTCTCGGGGGCGCCCTTTTTCGCCGTGGACGTGCCCTATTACCACAGCGACGAGACGATCCGGCACGTGGCGGCCCAGCTCAAAGAGCTCATCCCCTTCCTGGAGGAGCACACCGGCCGCAGGCTCGACTACGACCGGCTCCGGGAAGTGTGCGAGTACTCGAACCAAACGACCGAGGCGATCTGGGAGTGGCTGGAGTGGCGGAAGCACGTGCCCCTGGCCCAGTCGAGCAAGCTTGTGGCCCTCACGCTCGTCCTTCAGATCCTCTTCACCGGCACCCCCGAGGGGGTCGACATCGCCCGGGCCCTGCTCCGGGAGGCCCGGGAGCGCACCGAGCGGGGGGAGCGGTTCTTCGAGGAGCGGGTGCGTGCCATCTGGTACCAGGACGCGGTCTGGACCGACATGCAGATGTACGACTGGTTCGAGCGCGAGCTGGGGCTCACGGTCCCGGTCGATATATTCGGGTATTACGCCAACGAGGGCCTGATAGAGACGAGCACGCCCGAGACCATGCTCTACGGGCTGGCCCGGAAGCTCGTGGCCTGCCACCCCATGGCCCGCCAGTTCCGCGGCGACATCGACATGTACATTCAAGACTTCATGCACCTCTACGAGGCGTGGAACGCCGACTGCTGCATCTTCGCCGGACACATCGCCTGCAAGCACGCCTGGGGCGGGATCGGCCTGTTCAAGGAGGCGTGCC
>CAZFWM010000097.1:0-21118 GCA_964522545.1 uncultured Thermodesulfobacteriota bacterium | reverse complement strand
GGAGAGGAATTCCGTTAGGGAAATTCAGGCAGGAGAACTTCTGACTGTCGAGTAAGCATAGGAAATTTAATTTTTCGAGAGAATGACGATCCGGAGGGCCGACCTCTGTGTCGGCCGGAAGCCTCGTGGTCCTCATGGCCTTGGGGCTCACCTCGACCCCCCCCGGCCGGTTGAGCGGCGATAAAGGTTGACGCGGAGAGAGGGGTTTCCCATAATGCGTTACGCATATCAGGAAACGCCAATTAGAGCCTTTTATCCGTACATCTTCGCGGCTTGCGTAGATGTGGGCTCAATGTCAATGGGCCAAGTGAGTTTACAGTTAACAGTCGACAGTCGAGAGTGAGAATCCGGTAACTCTCGACTCTGAACTGTTGACTGTCGACTTAGGACTCAATTTCGGATTTGCTTTGCCATGTCAGGCTAATTTGGTTGCGGCTTCGCCGCTCTAGGAAATATGTCGGGAAACATGAGTCGGACAAAGGAAGGTTCATCAGCAGGTCTAGAGATAGTATTTGGATGACATCATGAGAAATTCGTTGTGATATGTGATCGTTTCTTCACGATGTGGATTTGCAAGAACTGCCTTGCATGAACCCCAACCCGGACAAGCCGGAACCATACAGGATTAAGCAGCCATTGGCCACTCGGGTGATTTATGGGTATCATCCTCAAATCGCAAAATTCCTAGACGGAGGAGATACCCATGACTATACCTTTATGTAATCTATAAAAAATTTGACAAATTGCTCAAATAAAGAGTATACTAAATGCGAAAATTTAAGGAATACGGCAGGGTTATTTTAAGGAATTCCAGGAGGGTAATTTGAGGTATTGGCTAAGGACATCATCTGTCTTCGCTCCGGTCTCGCTAATAAGGTACGCCCTGGCGATCTCGCTGGTCTTTCTTGCGCTCTCTTCCTCTCTAGCCTATGCAGGCCCGGCCCGTCTCAACTGTGGAGGCGGAGCCTTTTTGGCCGGTGACGTGCTCTTCGAGGCGGATCGTCCCTATACGGCGGGAGCCGGATCCGGTTACGTCGGAGGCTTTGCGTACTTTCCCGGAGTGTACGGAGGAGGACCCGTCGAAGGGACCAAGTACTCAAAGCTCTTCTCCTTTTTTCGACTCAACCCGAGTGAATATCGCTTTGATGTACCGAACGGGACCTATATGTTGACGCTGGGATTCACCGAAATGAACGTCCACGGCCCCGCTCTGAGGGAATTCTCGGTTCTGGCCGAAGGACGGCCCCTCCTCGTGGACTTCGACATCTTCCGTCGTGTCGAGAAAAATTATGCGATCACCGTCCGATTTGCCCTCCAAGTCACGGATGGTCAGCTCAACGTGACCTTCGTACCGACCATCGATCAAGCGGTGATTTCATCCATCGAAGTAGTCCCTCTGGCCGTGGATTCCATACCCCCTCCGTCCCCGCTCTCCATTGGAGCCCGGGGGGGGTACTACCGAAACATTCTCCAGTGGTCTCCCTCGCAAGCCGAGGATGTGGCCGCCTACCTCGTCTTTCGCGCCCGTCCGGGGGGCGGACCCTTCCAGTTCGCAGAGGCGACCCCCTTGACCCGCTTCTTCGACGACGACGTGCTGCCCGGTGAGGTCTACATCTACCGGCTTCTGGCGATGGACGTATTCGGCAACTTCGGCTCCGTCTCGACACCGGTCTACGCCATTGCGGAGACGGAAGCGGCTTCGACCCTTCCTGTCTACAAGATCACCCTCGATCCCGGAGAACTGGCTCGGCTTCAAGCGGACCCCATGTCCGATGAGTACCTAGTGGGTGACTTCGAGCACGGAGGCGTGCTCTATCCCGGCGTAGGAGTTCGTTACCGGGGGTGGTTCTCCCGGCTGGCGAACAAGAAGTCGTGGAAGATCAATTTTCGAAAAGAGCAACCCTTCCAGAACCGGGACAAGCTGGAGCTCGACGCTCAGGACCTCGATCCCGCCATGGTGAGAGACTGTATCGCCTTCGAATTATTCGAGGGGGTTTCGACCCACTCTCCCGAGTGTGGGCACTCCCACCTGCAGGTCAACGGCGAGTTCCGAGGCGTCTTTTCCCACGTCGAGGATATCGATGAAGACTTCCTCGAGGCGCGGGGCCTCGACGCCTCAAGTAGCCTTTACGAGGCCGCAGGCCTGGGCGGCGCCCAATTCATCCTCCACCCGACCGTGGAGGCCTATCAGATGTACTGGGAGAAGAAGACAGGCGGATTGGGCCATGGGGATCTGATCGAGTTCATCGAACGGATCAATTTGACGCCGAGCGAGGAGTTCGAAAGGGCCCTGGCGTCGGTCTTCAATGTCGATGCCTACCTCGACTATTACGCCACGATCATCTTCACGGGAAACCACGACCATGTTTATCACAACTACTTCGTCTACCGAAATCCCTCGAGCAACATCTGGGAGCTGATACCGGAGGATAACGATGCGGCTTTCTATTTGACTGAGATTCCCATCGACTTCGGCACCGAGGCTTCGCCCGGGATCTTGTTGGTAGATCCTCCCGAGCCCATCCATAACGTGTTGACCACCCGCGTTCTCGATGTTCCCCGATTCCGGCAGCGCTATGTCGACAAGATGAGAGAGCTTCTCTCCACCGATTTTTCCCCCCTCGCGGTCATCCCCCTCATGGAGGAGTATATGGAGAGGATCGCCCACGACGCCCACGCCGATGTCTTCAAAATGGGCCGTCAGTCGAACGAGGTTTTCGATCAGTCCATTGAAGTCCTTCAGTCGTTCGTGAGCCGTCGATGGGACTTTCTCATCTCTCGACTCGATGCCTTTGAGCCGGGTATTCCACAGACCCTCTTCATCAATGAATTGCTGGCGAGAAACGTGAACGACGTTACGGACGACTGGGGCGAGCACGAGGACTGGATCGAGCTGTACAATCCCAACGGGGACTCCTTCGACCTCACCGGCCACTACCTGACCGATGATCTCTCCGACCCGACCCAGTGGGCCTTTGCCCCGGGCACGAGCGTACCGCCGGGGGGGTACTTGCTAGTCTGGGCCGACGACGAACCGGCCCAGGGAAGTCTCCACGCCTCGTTCAAGATCAGCAGGCAGGGGGAGGCTCTCGGGCTCTTCGGGCCGGACGGAGAAGGCAACCCGATGCTCGATTTCATCGCCTTTGGGCCACAGGAGACCGATGTCTCCTTCGGTCGTCGCTTCGATGGCTCTTATCTCTGGGCGACTCAGGCCGCAACCAGTCCGGGGGGGGCCAATCCCGGTCCCGGCAAAAGGCCGTAGAGTCGCTGGGAGCCGGTCAGCCAGGGGGGGGAGTGAAGCGTTGTCTGCCAAGGTAAGGCCGTTCCTCAGACGGACTGAATACAAATATCTGATTCCGAACCATCTCGTCCCCCCGATTCGCCGGACCCTGCAAGGGATCTGCCGGCCGGACCCACACGCCCGTTCCGACGGTTTCTATTCTGTTCGCTCCCTCTACCTCGACACGGCCGCCCTCGACCTGTACTGGGCCAATGAGCACGAAAAAGGGGACCGCTTCAAGGCGCGTATTCGATGCTACCCGGGAACGAACACCTATGTCTTTTTGGAAGTGAAGGCACGCTCCGGCGACGCCATTATCAAGACGAGCGCCACTGTGAAAACCGATCGTTGGAAGGATGTCATTGAAACCTCGGACGGCATGGATCGCGAGGCATTGAATCCCGACCAGCGCCGACAGGCCGAGCACTTCCTCGCACTGGTGCACACCTATCACCTGGAGCCCAAGGTCTTGGTGGAGTACGACCGGGAGGCGTATGTCAGCTCGGTCGACGACTACGCCCGCGTAACCTTGGACCGCAAGATTAAGGGCCAGATGAAGAAGCATCTCGATCTCTCCGTATCCCCGGCACAATGGCGGCTCATCGATCACCCCGTCCGTACGACCACCGCCGAGTCGGTGTGGATTCTGGAGCTGAAATTCGGGCAGGCGGTGCCGGTCTGGATGAGCGCTCTGGTGCGAGGCTTTGAGCTCAGTCGGTTCGAGTTCTCTAAGTATTGCTACAGCCTGGGAGAGCTTCTGTCTCTGCCCGGGCTCCGGGCTTCATCACGGAGCTGAATAGGGGGTTGGCTATGCTAGACTGGTTGGATCCATTCATGCGTTCCGATGTGGTGGGGTGGCACACAGCCATGCTTTCCACTGTTTTGGCCTTCGTACTTGCCCAGGTCGTCGCCGGCGTGTACATCTGGACCTTTCGCGGGCTCAGTTACTCCCGCAGCCTCGTGCAGGGGATCGTGATGGGGGGTATCGTGACATGCATGCTGATGATGGCCATCGGCAACAGCATTGCCGCCGGAATCGGGATTGCCGGCGGGCTGTCGATCATCCGGTTTCGAAACACGATGCGCGATCCCCGGGACATCATATTCATTTTCGCGACCCTCGCCGCCGGGATCGCCTGCGGCCTTCAGGCCTACATTGCGGCCGTCGCGGGCGTCGGTGTGTTCGTAACCGCCACGGTGTTGCTGTACTGGACGGCCTACGGTGCCCGAAGGCAGTTCGATGGATTGGTGCGCTTCAATGCGCCCATCGACTCTGAAATCGATGTGGAAGTGGCGAAGATCATGAAAAGGAACTGCCGGCGTTTCACCCTGGTCACCATGCGGCAGGCGGCACAGGGAGATTACACTGAATATGCATACCAGATAAGCGTGCCCGACCCATCGCACCATAAGCGTTTGGTCAATGCCTTGGGGATGATCCAGGGTGTGCGTGACGTGACCTTGATGTTGCAGGAGCCCACACTCGAGCTATAGAGGCGCCGCATAAAATATGCGGCGCCTCTATTTAGCACATGAATACTTTCATGTTTCAAGGGTTTTCGGACATTTTTAATAATAGGACTGCGCGAATACTGGCGGACAATTTTGTAAAATGAACATGAACTGGAGAATCCGATACGCGGCCTCCACTGCAGGGCCGTGGATGATCTTCGCGGCATCCGTCGGCGTGGCAGCGTGGCTCTACTTCGATGGAAGCCACCGGAGTCACATCAAGGGGTTCGTCCAGGGAGAGACGATCGACATTGCGCCGTTGCAGCTCGGGCGGGTCGTCTCCGTGGGGGTCGAGCCGGGGCAGCCGGTACGGGCCGGTCAGGTCGTGGCCGTGCTCGACTCGTCGAGCCTCGACAGCGAGATCCGTATCCTCGAGGCGGAGCGCATGGAGCTCGAGGCCCGCATCACGGCCGATAAGACGGCCGTGGAGCGGGACCACCGAAACGATGCCAGGAGGCTCGACAACGACGTGGAGCAGCTCAGGCTCGCCCTCTCCAGGGAGGAGGAGGCCTACTTCCGGGCAAAGGCGGAGGTGACGGCCCTGGAGGAGGAACGCAAGCGTTTGAGGCGACTGGTGGACGATCGTCTGGCGACGGCCGACGATCTGGCAAGGCTGGACGTCAGGTACGCAGCGGTCGAAAAAGAGGTTCAGGACAAGCCCCGCACCATCCGGCTGCTCCGTGAACAGCTTCGCTCCGCCGAAGGGCGCCGTGACCTGGGAGCGGGTGATTCCGATATCGTGGATGTGGCGATCCAGCCCCTGGTTCTTCAGTTGGAGGTGCTCGAGAAACGTCTGGACCGGTTGCGTCATGACCGCCTCGATCTGGCGCTCTGTGCCCCCAGTGACGGGAAGGTCACGGTCGTGCACAAGTGTGCCGGAGAGGTCGTTGCCGAGGGGGAGCCGGTGGTGACCGCAGAGAGCACCACGGGGGAACGAATCATAGCGTGCCTACCCGAAGAGGAGGCCCTGTCGGTGCACGCAGGGGACCGGGCCAGGCTCTGGCCCATCCAATCCAGGGGCGGTGAGAGGGTGAGCGGCAGAGTCATCGCCCTCAGTCCCTCCGTGGAAGAGCTACCGCTGCGCTGCAGGGAGACCCCAGCACGGCCGGTGTGGGGAAGAAATGCGGTCATCCTCCCTGACGATCCGGTGAATCTCATCCCTGGTCAATCCTTCCACGTGCTCTTCGAGGAGAGGAAGGAGGGGGCCGGTTCGGGAACGGCCGTGGCCCTGATTCCCCAGCCCGGCGCGGAAGATCCCCACCCGATGGAGGTGCCGGACCGGCTCATGAAGCTGTCACGATTCGAGCCTTCCGGAATCCTCTGGCTGCAGGAGCTCCTTCGCTACGTTCTCGTGAGCGACGACACCGGATACCCCCAGGCCAAGGATCATGCCCCATGGCTCTTCACCATGACGGTGGAAGGACAGGTGGATCCCCAACCTCTGCCGATCGCGGGCGTCCTCGCAGTGAACGACCTGGAGTCCATTGCGCCCGGTGGGGGGGACTCGATCTACCTCCTATCCTCTCAGAGCCAAAGCAAGAGGGGAAGGCGCCCGGCCTCACGCACCACTTTTCTCAAGGTGGTCCCGGATGGTTTAGGGTATCGAGTGACCGGTAAGGCCCACCTCGAGGCGCTGATCGAGGCCGCAGGGCCGAAGTTCTGCGAGCAATTAGGACTGCTCAACGGAACCGGCGGTCTCAATATCGAAGGGATGACCCGCCACCAGGGTGCGCTCTTCCTGGGGCTCAAGGCACCCCTCGATGCCGGGGGCTCGGCCCTCATCTGGCGCATCGAGAGCCCGGATGCCCTCTTCGCTCCAGGCGGATTGGACCGTGCCGGGCTCTCCCTGTGGGCCCGGGTCGATCTCGACCCCCGGCAGGACCAAACGAAAGCTCCCGACGGCATTTCCGAGCTTCTCTTCCTTCCGGATGGATCCCTCGTGATCGCATCGGTCTCATCCAAGAGCTCGGGTGAAACCGTATCAGGGCATCTCTGGAGCGTCGCCGTCCCGCAGGCCGGGAACCTTTCGGCCCGGCTGGTGCGCACGTTCCCGGGATTCAAGCCGGAGGGGATCAGCCTTTCCCCCAAACCGGGCCGCCTTGTCGTGGTCTTCGACGCCGACGACAACGTGCCGTACTGGGTGGAGATGTCGTGGCCTCTCTGATTCGGTTGCCGCTGCTCGCTGCGCTACTGGTCCTGGTGGGAGCCTCAGCCTGTTACCGCGGTGCGCCCGCTTCGGTGGTTCCCCGGGATCTGACGGGCATCACGGAGCCGGCTGGTGAACCTTGGATCGAGGATCGATCCGGCCGGGGGGTGGAGACGACGACCGTGGAGGTCTTGGTGAGCCGGGCGGTTGCCCGGGACGCGAGGATCGCAGCGCTGCGCGCAAGGGTGACGGCCGCCAAAGCGGGAGTGGAGGCGGCCTGGGCCCCGCCGAATCCGGAGTTCCGCGTCACCCAGATCCGGGCACGCGAATTTCGTGACGGTCACGCCCCGATGGACTTCGCTCTGCGGGCACGCTTTCCGCGCCTCGGGGAGCCGGGAGTAAAGGAGGCGATCGCACGGGCCGACCTACGGGAGTGCGAGTCCGATCTGTGGGCGGCCGGGTGGGCGGTGGAGATCGAAGTGCGCCGCCTTCTCACCGACGCCATTCTCCTGGAGCGGGAGGTCGGGGTGGCGCAGAGGATGGCGCAGCTCCAGAGCCAGCTCTGCGAGGTCCTGCAACGGCGCATGAACCAGGGTGCGTCTACCGATGTGGAGGCGGCCTTGCAGGATCTGGAGCGGCAGGAGGCGTCGGAGAGGGCCGCCGAGCTGAAGGGCCGCCGGCGGGTCGTGATGGAGGCCCTCTCTCTTCGAACAGGAGTGTCCTCCATCGACCTCCCCCCCCTGGAGGCGGTTCTCCCCGGGCCGGCGAGAGCCCTGGACGACCTCCCCGACAGGGAGACGGCTGTGTCGACTGCGCTCAGTCAGAGTCCCGAGCTGGAGGAAGCGGCGGCGCGTCTCGACCGGGCGGCCGCTGCCGTCTGGTTCGAAAAGGCGAAGCAGTGGCCATGGTTCTCCTTTGTCCAGGGGGGCTGTGAAGTCGATCAGGGAGGCAGGTACGACGAGATATGGACCGCCGGGGTCGCCCTCGACCTGCCGGTATTCTTCTGGACGAACCGGGCAGCGGTGCGGTGCGCCGAGGCGGCGCAGAGGCAGGCCGAGCTCGATCTGGATGCCGTGGCCGGTGGAATCGTCGCCGACGTTCAATCCCGGTGGGAACGGTTGAGAGCGTCGGCCAGGTCCCTCGACGATGCCGTGAGCGGATCCGCGAAGGGGGCCGAGCGAGCCGTCACGGCGGTGGAGAACGCCCTGGAGGTCGGCCAGGCGGACTCGATGGAGGTATTGGGAGTAAAGGCCCGCCAGGCAGAGGTCGAGCTCCGGATTCTTGGGCTCTTGAGGCGTTACTGCGACGCCAGCCTGAACATGCTCGATATCGAAGGAAGGACGCATCGGACCGGAGCGACCGACTGACCCGCTACCAAGGGGAGAGAAAATGAAGGCAACCATGATCACCGGTCTCATTGCCGCCGGGCTGCTTTACCCCGGAGGGGCGATCGAAGCCAGAGGACCTTCCGTGGGCTTTCCCGAGTCCACGGAGCAGTGGGCGGTTTCGCTCTTCATCAACGAGCTCATGGCGGACAATGTCTCGACCATAGCGGACGAGGCCGGAGAGTATGAAGACTGGATCGAGATCTACAACGGGGGCCCCTTCGCGGTCGACCTGGACGGCATGTTCATGACCGACGATCCGGCGGACACCCACATGTGGGTTCTCCCGGAGGTGACCCTGGAGGCCGGGGCGTTCCTGCTCGTCTGGGCGGACGAGGACCTGATGCAGGGTCCCCTGCACGCCGGCTTCAAGCTGAGTGCCGCCGGGGAGTACGTCGGTCTCTACGACCGGGACGAGGCGGGTCACGGCCTCATCGATGAAGTGAGCTTCGGTGGGCAGCACCCGGATGTGAGCTACGGCCGTTACCCGGACGGCTCCGGAGGCTTCCTCTTCATGACCGATCCATCGCCGGGCGCCCCCAACAATCCGCCCTCCACGGATCTGCCGAGGCTCTATGTGAACGAGGTCATGGCCGACAACGAGAGCGTGATCCAGGACGAGGTCGGAGAGTACGAGGACTGGTTCGAGCTTTACAATGACGAGGACGATCCCGTCGACCTCGGGGGGATGTACCTGTCGGATACGGCCGAGAACCCGCTCAAGTGGCAGATTCCTACTGTCGTGATCCCCGCCGGGGGGCACCTGCTCTTCTGGGCGGATGAGGACGCAGAACAGGGGGAGCTCCACACGAACTTCCGGCTCGACAAGGCCGGGGAGGCGGTCGGGCTCTATGCGACGGATGCCCTGGGCAATGAGCTGATCGACAGGGTCGCCTTCGGAGAACAGTACGCGAATGTGAGCTACGGACGCTGGCCGGACGGGACCGGCGGGCTGCAGTATTTCGATGTGACCACGCCGGGAGGGCCGAACGATCCGACCGACAACTGTCCGGATGTGATCAACCCTGACCAGAGCGACTGGGACGGGGACGGCGCTGGGGATGCATGCGACAACTGCCCCGTGGAGGCCAATCCCGAGCAGGTCGACTCGGATGAGGACGGCTGGGGAGAGGTCTGCGACTGTGACGATTCGGACATGGCCGTCTATCCGGAGGCCCCAGAGTTGTGCGACGGCAAGGACAACGACTGCGATGGCCAGATCGACGAAGAAGGATGCCCCCCGTGCGCTCTGCTGAGCCTGACGAATTCAGAGCGCCCCATCGCCTTCTACATGATCTTTGTCTTTGCAGTCGCCATACTCGCCGGTCGAGCCTTTAAAAAGAGATCCGCCTCCTCATTTCCCTCTCCCTCTGGGAGAGGGTGAGGGTGAGGGAACAAGTCGTTGGTTGCGGCTTTGCCGCATTTGGAGGAGAGATGAAAGCAACCATCATCACCACACTCATCACCGCCGTGCTACTTTACCCCGGTGGGACGATCGAAGCCCGCGAACCTTCCGTGGGCTCTCCCGAGTCCGCGAAGCAGTGGGAGGGGGTGCTCTTCATCAACGAGCTCATGGCGGACAACGAGAGCGTGATTCAGGACGAGGCCGGAGAGTACGACGACTGGTTCGAACTCTACAATAATGGGGATGTTGCCGTCTTTCTCGGGGGAATGTACCTATCGGATGACCCGACAAATCCTCTGAAGTGGCAGATTCCCTCTGTCGTGATCCCCGCCAGGGGGTATCTGCTCTTCTGGGCGGATGAGGATGGCGGGCAGGGTTTGCTCCACACGAATTTCAAGCTGAGCAAATCCGGAGAGTACGTGGGATTGTACGCAACGGATGCCTATGGAAATGAGCTGATCGACAGTGTCGTCTTTGGTGTTCAGCATGCCGATGTGAGCTATGGTCGTTATCCGGACGGCGCCGAAGCCTTGCAGTATTTCGATGTGACAACGCCGGGAGGGCCGAACGATCCGACCGACAACTGCCCGGATGTGATCAATCCCGACCAGAGCGACGGGGACGGGGACGGCGTTGGGGATGCGTGCGACAACTGCCCCGAGGAGGCCAATCCTGAGCAGGTCGACCTGGACGGCGATGGGTGGGGAGCGGTCTGCGACTGTGACGATTTGGCTCCGGCCGTCCATCCGGACGCGGCCGAGATCTGCGTGGGCGGGATCGACGACGACTGCGACGGCTTTGTCGACGGCGATGACCCGGATTGCATCCCAGCGGATTTCTTACTCGACCTCGAAGCATCCTATGGATGGGGAACCCTCAATATCGCCTTCACCATCCGTGCGCCGGAGCCGGCAATCTGGGCGAGCTTCCTGATTTTGACCAACCCGACGGTTCAGGTCATCCCGCTCTGGTCCGTTTCGCTCCCGGTTATCGATCCCTCCCTCGAGATTCCGCTTTCCTTCCCCCTCCCGAGCATTGGGTGGATAGGTATTTTGACCGTACTCTACACGATCGAGGGCACGCAAGCTTCCGACTTCGTCTTGATCGACACCAGTAGTACAGTCACGACAGGGGTTGTCATAAATGAATTCGTGGCCGCAAACGACTCCGGGTTACAGGATGAAGACGGGGAGTACTCCGACTGGATCGAGCTGTTCAATGGGTCGACCGGCTCTGTTTCCCTGGAAGCTTGGTCACTCACGGATGATCCCGCCGTCCCTAACAAATGGCAGTTCCCCAGCGTGATCCTCGAGGCGGGAGGTTATCTCGTGGTCTTCGCCTCCGGCAAGGATCGGATTTTCGGCGAGCTCCACACCAACTTTGGCCTGAGCAAGGATGGGGAGTACATGGCCCTCTCCGACAGCCAGGGCGTGATCGTGAGTCTCTTCGACCCGGAGTTCCCGCCGCAGATCGACAACTTCTCCTATGGTCGAATCCCGGAAAGCGACGACTATGATTACTCCCATACGCCGACACCGGGCCAGCAAAACGAGTTCTCCGACAGCCTGTACGTGGAGGGGACGACCCTTGTCGTCGACGGTGAGATCACCTTCGACAATGGCTTCACCCTTCCCGAAGGGTTCGATTGGGTGATCACCCCGGGAAGCCGGCTCTTGATGGCGGACTACGCGCGGATCGAAGTCCAAGGGAGGGTCGCAGCAGAAGGCACGGCGGAAACCCCGATCGTCTTCGAAGGAAAGGGCGAGGGGGTCTACTGGCGGGGGATCGAGATCGAGGGGAACGATTCTCAGCCCCCTATCGACTACTTCTGGCCGTGGATCCAAGAAGGCGATGTCTACAGCGAGACCCTGTTTTTCTACGGGATCGACCAAGGCAACGTCTTTTCGAACTGCATTGTCAGAGATACTGCGCCCGATTCACGGGTCTTCGCTCGGGAAAACAAATGGATGGGCTCCATCGAGGCCTACGACACCTCGCTGCGGGTGAGCAACTGCACATTCGAGAATGTGCTCTACCTCTGCGGCGTGCTTTCCAAGCGGTCGTACGTCGTCGTCAACCACTGCACTTTCGATGACCCGACCATGCACAAGCCGATCAACAGCACAGACAACAGCGTTGGGCTCTTCACTTCAAACACGATCGTCGGGTACCGGGGAGGAAGCCTGCGATGCTCCGAAGACGGGCGTCGGACCGAAAACCAGCTATGCGCCGACGGTATTTGGATGAAATCGTTCGTCGGCCTCATCGCCTCCAATTCAATAACCACGGTCGGCGACGACGGCATTGATTCGGATGATACAAAGGCGGTCATATACGACAACTACGTGGACAGCTCCTGCGATGACGGCATCGATGTGGACGACACCGGGCAGTGCTTTATTATTGAAAATCAACTCACAGGTGTTTCCCAAAATGGCATTCTCATCTCGGACGAATCGCAGGCGGTTATCGTGAACAATGCGGTCGACTCGTCCGGGAGCGGTCTGTGCCTGAGAGACGGTGGCACGACGGCTGTAGGGGGAACGATCCTCACGAACAATGAAAAGGGCATCTTTATACTGCAGAACCTCCCGGTGGCCATAACCGACCAAGACTTCGAAAGCGTCAAGGCACAGCTTCGTCTTCTAACACCCGATGAGATCGAGCTAAAGGCTTATATTCAGGGCATCACCGATCCCGAATTGCTCATCGATATGCTCGAAAAGATCTATCTCTTCGACGGCCAATACTGGATGTTCAGCATCACCGATTTTACGTCGATCAGCGAGTTCGACGACATCAAGAAGATCTTCAAGCTGGTAAACGTGTGTGATCTGGAATACATCGTCACGCCGGAGACCGAGGCCCATCCTTTGACGGCGGCGCTCCAGAACGACATGTACGTGACCGGCTCGACGGTTCGTGACAATGGAGAGGATGCCTCCCTCTGGCACGGCTTCTGCCTGCACGTCGAAGAGACCGAGTTCACGAGCCCGGAGATCGAACAGGAGGTTCTGGCTCAGTGCGACCCGGGCGATTGTGTGGGGGAGCTGCTCGGATCACTCGACACCTCGGCCGTGGTCGCGAACGCGAGACGTCTGGTGAACAAAGTCGCGACCTTGTACGGGCCGGTTGTTACCTCCGACTGAGAAAAAAGACGCATCGACGTAAACCCTTTAATGCGAATTTGAAATCCACGTCCTTTGGGCGTGGTCAGAGTTTTTTGGCTCTGCCTGAAGAATGCAGTGGAAATCGCGGTGGCGAAGCCACGAATCGGGCGTAAGGCCACGCCCTATGGGCGTGGATAGTCCGATTCGAGTGATTTCTTTACGGTCTCAGTAGGGGCACGGCATGCCGTGCCCCTGCCACGTTAAAGAAGCATCAAGATCGAGCCCGCCTAGAATTCCACCGAGCCGGTCTCCACCCAGAGCTCGGCCACAACCTCCACGACCGCTTCTCTTATCAGGACCGTGTAGATCTCCACCAGCCCGACGCTGGGGAACGGGAAGGAGATCGGCACCTCGATCGGCGGATGGATGACCGGGAGAGGGACCTCCCAGAGAGGTATGACCTGTCAGAAAAGAGGCATGATATCTGCTCGGATTATAAGCGGCGTCCTTATCATTCACTACTTTTCACTTTGAATGATCTCACTCATTTCGAATTTGCAACCTTTCGCTCGGTCTCGCAACCACCGGATCTCCTCGGATGCGTTCTTCGCGACAACTTCTGCAAGGTGTCCTGGCGTATAACGGAATCCTGCTGCGTCCAGGCCGATCCATTTGCCGCCGATGTATACCTGTGTCCAGGCGTGTCTAACGAAGACATCCCGGAGCTCCTTATCCTTGGAGCGATAGATATACCCTAGGACCACCCTGGCAGGAATTCCCGCGGCCCGGCACATCGCTGCGCTGAGAACGGCGTGCTCCACGCATGTCCCCTCGCGCCTTTCGGCTACATCCTTGGCCGTATAGTACTTCCAAAAAAAGCCTTTTCTATTTCGTACATACCGATCCACGAATTTTTTAATCCCCATGGCCGCCTCGTAGGCGTCTTTCGTTTCGCCCACGGCCTCTTTGGCCAAGGCGATGATCTCTTCGTCGTCGCTCTGCACGTACTCCGTCGGCCTCAGGGCCTCCAGTACGATCTCATCGCTGCCATCGTATGGGAAGGTGGTTTCCCTCGGAGCCTTCACGGGCCTTACCGTAACGAAGAGGCCTCCCTTGCCGTCCGGGAGGACGATCTGGTTGTCGCCGGCGTGTATTTGCAGCTTCTCCTCATCCTTTGGAACGAGATGGTAGCGGATCGATCTGTCCCGGTAGGGATTCAGAGAGACCGGGCTGTGCAGGCAGTTCCAGGCAGTCATATCGAGCACTTCATCCTCGCTCAGTGCGAACTCTCGGCTGCATGCAACCGATTCCATTAGTCCCACTTTTATTGGATAGATTTCCTTCAGTTCATTTAAGTCACTGTCACTATAGACGGTTATGATGGTTGTGTCGGAAGGCTTCTTCAAGGTGAGTACCACCTCGGTGAGGGATTCCGTCCGGTCCAGCAAATTCACCTCCTTTGTTTGGCCGACACGACACTCAATATCGTATGATTGTAAGGTTTTTAAATCGAAGGCACTGGCTGTAAAAGAGGCGCCCTCTTTGAGTCCGGTTTCCTTCAAAAGCAACCTGAAGCCCTCTTCCATCAGCGCCCCAACGGGCCAGTCTACCGTATGCTGCTTTATCTTGCCTTTGTCCGTTGTCGTAACCTCGAGCTCACCCCGGCTGTTGATGACACCGATCACTTCACTCGTATGTTTGACAGGCACGATCCTCAGCACCTTGGCATGAAGTTCTTCCACATCCTCGAATCCGATGGGTTTGCCATCGGGTTTTTCGATATAGGTGGATGACGCAGCTAGGCTCATTACTCCAAAACCATATTTCAGGATTAAATTCAAAGTCTCCTTATTCGATATCCTGCCGGGCTCAACGGTCCTTTTTCCTGTGCCGTAGCCGACCTTGCGGCCGTCAAGGAACACGGCATAGTACTTCTCATCCTGGTTCAATGTGAGGCGTGAATCGCCGGGCGCCGGTTCATGCCGATAGGCCCGCACGGTGATCCCATCCTCCTCGGGAGAGGAGAGGTCCAGACAGCTCCATGGCAGCGCGATCTCCACTGACCGGTCGAAGTCCGATTTCCCGGCGGTCTCATCGCTGACTACCTCGATCGTCCCGGGCGGCAACGGTTCCTCGACGACCTCCCCGGCGGGTCCGACGGTCTGGAGAATGGCCTGGTTCAGGACCATCTCTCGGGAGGTCTCGCCTTGCTCGAGAGAGAGCACGACACCCTTTTCACTCGTCGCGATCGATACGGAGACTCTATCTTCCGGTGCGGTGAAGCAGCCCTCCTGAACAGAGACGAAGCCATAGACGGCCCTGTCGTCCCAGACGAACCTGGCCTCTCCGGTCTCCTCGATGAGGATGACAGGGGAACTGTCCCATGCTTTTTCATCCATGCGCCCATCGACTGCGATATTGACATCTCGGGATAATCGTCCCTTCGAGAGGTCGAGATTTTTCACGATCATTCCGTGGCTGCAGGAGGCGATGACGAGGCAGAAAATGACCGCCGGGAATCCTCTTCCATATTCCATTCTTGTTCTCATGAGCGTTCCTTCCTATATGGTCTTAGTAACCGATTTTTTATACCACCCAATCATTCGATGCGTCAAAAGGAGATCGGCAAGAATCCGTTGCAATACTTGGCAGATCTTCGACGATTTGACAGATTCGTACTGGGATGAATATATGGATCCTGGCTCGTGAACAGCAAAGTGCATTGGGCCGTGCATGTTCGGTTATAAAGACGACTTCTATAAAGACAAAAGACCATAAGGAAAATAGTGATCATGAAGTATAAAAGTGCCTGCCTGGCGGGAATGCTTTGCCTCTCATTCTTTGTTGCATGCGCTTCTTCGCAGTGGGATCGCCACATGAACTCTGCGAACAAGGCCCGCCAAGAACGTCACTATTCCGAGGCCGAGGAAGAATACCTTGCGGCCATAGAGGAAGCGGAGACCTTTGGATCGCAGGACCCTCGCCTGGCCGAGAGTCTCGACAGCCTGGGCTTGTTCTACAAGGCCCGGAAGAGGTACGACGAAGCGGAGCCTCTCTTTCAACGAGCCCTGGCGATTCGGGAGGAATCCCTGGGCTCCGATCATCCCGATGTAGCCACGAGCTTCACCAATCTGGCAATGCTATATAAAAAGCTGGAAAGGCATACCGAAGCAGAGTCTCTCTTTCAGCAAGCCCTGACGATTCGGGAGAAATCCCTGGGCTCCGACCACCTCGATGTGGCCACGAGCCTCACCAACCTGGCAGTGCTTTACATTAACCTTGAAAAGAACACCGAAGCGGAGCCTCTCTTTCAACGTACCCTGGCCATCCAGGAGAGGGGCTTGGGGCCCGATCACCTCGATGTGGCCACGAGCCTCAACTACTTGGGCATACTCTACAAATACTTGGGGAATCATACCGAGGCGGAGCCTCTGTTTCAGCGAGCCCTGGCCATCTGGGAGAGGGCCTTGGGGCCTGACCACATCTATGTGGCTACTTGTCTCAACAACATGGGCTGGCTGTACACGGCCCAAGGAAGATACACCGAAGCAGAGCCTCTTCTTCACCGTGCCTGGGCCATCAACGAGAAGGTCAAGGGGCCGGACCACTGGAGAGTGGCCGCAAATCTGTACAATTTGGGCAAGCTCTATGCGGCCCGGGATATGTACGCCGAGGCAGAGTCCTACTACAAACGAGCCCTGGCGATCCGTGAAGAGAAACTAGGGCAGGATCATAAAGCAGTCGCTGCCGTTTGTAACGAGCTGGGCCTGCTTTATGTGGCGCAAGATAGGCATACCGAAGCCGAGCCACTCTATCGACGCTCTATTGCGATCTATGAGAAGACATTGGGACGCGAACACGCCGATGTGGCCGAGGTGATCGAAAATTATGCTGCCCTGCTGCAAGAAATCGGACGAGACGAAGATGCTCAGGAGCTCGAGGCCCGCGCCGAGATAATCAGGGCCAAACAGGCCCAGTAGGGGCACGGCATGCCGTGCCCCTACCGTGTTAGAAACGTTAAGATCGATCCCGCCTAGAACCCCGCCGAGCCGGTCTCCACCCAGAGCTCGGCCTCGGCCGCCACCGTGGCTTCCTTCACGAGGACCGTGTAGATCTGCACCAGCCCGATGCTCGGGAAGGGGAAGGACAGGGGCAGCTCCAGCGGTGGCTGGAGGACCGGCAGAGCGACCTCCCAGAGGGGGATGACCTGCACCTCCGGGGTTGTGATAACCACGGAGGTCGACCAGGTGACCGGGCTGGAGGCGCCCAGGGTGAAGTCGAGGCTCATGGTCCCCGCCTCGAAGTACCCGTCCACCTCGAGGATGTAGCCCGGTATGCAGTGCGTGTCGAGGTCGTCGATCAGGCCGTCGCAGTCGTTGTCGACTCCATCGTCGCAGAGCTCGTCGGCGTCGGGGTGACGGGCCGGGTCGGCGTCGTCACAATCCCCTTCCACCTCGCTGAATCCGTCCCCGTCGTCGTCGATCTCCGTCGGGAGCAGATCGCGGACCTGGAACGAAAAGACTCCGTCCCCGGGGGCTCCCACCGGGACCGTGCCGGCGTTCGGAGTGATCCAGCCGTCCGTGGCCCAGAGGAAATAGTAGATGGCCGTGCCCAGCGGCTGCCCCGGGATCTCGGCCTGGTAGATGTCACCTTCGGCCGAGGTCATCTCCACACTCGTCGGCTCTCCGCCGTTGATGCCGTAGAAGAGCAGGGGCGAGATCACGCCGTTCTTGTCGGTGATGTGCGACTGGACCGTGTAGGGGCCGGCCGACTCGGTATCCTCCCAGGCCGTGGTGTCATCGAAATAAGGCGGCTCCACGTCGTCGGGGGAGGTGATGGTGAGATCGTCGACCAGCCAGTGGGCGAAGTCGCTGAAGAAGGAGTCGGCCTTCACGCCGAAGCGGAACAGGACATCGCCCGCGGCATAGGAGGCAAGGGACGCCTCGATCTGCCTCCAGTCGGGGATCGAGCCCGGCGCGAATATATCGTAGGTCCAGACCTTCTTCCAATTGCTCCCGCCGTTGGTAGAGACCTCGATCTTGGCGTTCGTGAAGAAGCCGTCGTCCCAGTTGTATTTGTGCCAGACCTGCAGCTCGGCCTCGGGGAAGTGAGAGAGATCGATGCCGTTCTTCGAGGTCAGGTAGGTGTATCGCCCCGAGGTGGTCCCGCCGTTGTAGGCGCAGGTGGTCGGCGAGTGGTAGGCCTCGGTGATGGGGCCCCAGTCCCCGGTAACATCCCAGTAGTCGGAGAAGGATGCCCCGCCTTCGTATTCGAAATCGTCTCCCCAGACAAGGATCGACGCAGGGGAAGTCCCGATCCGGACACTGTAGGTGACCGAGTGGTCGAAGCCTTCCAGGTCCCCGTCCGCCTCGAGGTCCATACTGAACCTTCCCTGGTGTCCCTGGGGTGTGAGCTCGTGGAAGGAGATCAGGAAGGGATCGGCCGCGTTCGTCGCGGTCTCGTCCGGCCCGAGGTCGCCCGCGAAAAAGGAGCCGCTCTCGACCGTGAAATAGATGTCATCGGCGAAGAGCTCCACGGCGGCGTCGTAGGCGGCGGTGCCGAGGTTCTTCACGGTGATCACCATCTGGGCGGTCTCTCCGGGCTCGAGGAGGCCGTCGCCGTCGCCGCCGGGAGCGGGATCCGTGAAGATCCTCTCCGTGACGACGAGGAAGGGCTGCTCCGTCGACGGGGTGGCCAGCAGCGCCTCCCACACGTTCATCCGGCCCCACCCGTAGTCGTAATTGGGATAGGCCCCGCCCTGGGCCGGCTGGTCGGCGGTGTCGACCAGGATGTTGTAGAGCACCTCGTTGGTGAGGACCGGGTTCTTCTGGCAGAGGAGCGCCACGGCGCCCGCCACGTGGGGTGTGGCCATGGACGTGCCCTGCATGGACTGATAGCCCCCTCCGGGCATGGACGAGCGCACGTAGACGCCGGGGGCGCAGATATCGGGCTTGATGAAATTCCAGTCCGGCCGGAGCCAGTAGGAGGTGTCGGTCCAGGGTTCCATCTGGGGGGCGGGCCCCCGGCTGGAGAAGCTGGCCACGTTGTCCTGGGGGTCCGTGGCTCCCACGGCGAGGGCCATGGGGTAGTTGCTCGGTGTCCCCGACGAAGAAGGTCTCGGCCCTTCGTTCCCGTTTCCGAAGACCGGCAGGATCCCGATCGAATCGAAGACGAACATGACGGGCCAAAAGCTGGTGTCTGTGGTGACGAGGTTACGCCACGAGGCCGACATCGCCTTGATGTCCACCGTCTCCTTGAGATTGGCCAACCACTGCATGCCTGTCAGGATCTGGACCGTTGTGCCCGAGCCCCACTTGTTCAGGACCTTTGCCGTCATGAAGGTGGCGCCAGGCGCGACTCCGATGTCGTCTTCGAAGGGGCCGAGGCCGTCGCCGCCGACGATGGTCCCCATGGTGTGGGTCCCATGTCCGTTATCGTCGTAGGGAGTCTCTATCCCATTGATCGCATCGAACCAGTATCCGCTCCACTTCCCGGCGAGCGCAGGGTGGTCGACATCGACCCCTGTGTCGGTGTGGCTGATGACGATCCCTTCGCCGGTGTACCCTTCGCTCCAGCAGAGGTGCGCCATGATCTTCCAGACGCCCCACTCCGGGCCCCGGTCGCGTCCGGGCATCCAGTCCTCCACCGGCTCCGCGTGGACCGAGTACTCCCCGTTGTGGAGGATGGCGGCGATATCGGCCCGCCGGCTAAGCTCCGCGATCACGCGGGGCCTGGCCGTCAGGTGGAATCCGTTGACGATCCAGTACTGCTCGACCACTTCGGCATCGGTGCGCCGGGTGTTGTTCAGCTCCTCGACGACCGTCTGCTGGGACTCCTCGGCGATGGCACGGTAGGTTGCGATCTTATCCACGGCGGATCGTCCGCGCATGAGCCCGAAGGGGTATCCCTCCTTCATGGTGACGACGCAGGTGATCATCTGGTCGGCCGACGTGTTCTTGATCTCGGCCTTCAGCTCAGGGGTCAGCTTGGTGAAGTCGAACCCCTTCAGATCCAGAGCGCCGGGCTCGAATGCATGGGACAGGGCTGGCCATGCCCCCATTCCCGCGATGACGATTGCGGCGATAAGGACTGTGATTCGTCGATTTTGTGGATTTTTCATCTGTCTACCTCTCTCTTCTTTAGTTCTCTGGTCGCCGGGCGCCTTTTTGTTGAGAAGCGAAACCATATAAGTATACACCAAAAATCCTAAGAACTATAGGACTATATGTGACGGTTTCCTCGTAGAGCCAGAGATCGAAGTTTGCCATGTTGGCCCAGTCGAGGGTCAAGGTGTGGACGCCTCCCGCCACGGAGGAAGTGCTGAAAAGGTCCTGTGGGCCTGAAATCAAAATGATATTTTCAACTCTTCCAGAATGACCTTTGCAACATTTTCAGCGATTAACCTGTTTCCTTTTTCCGTGGTATGTCCGAAGCGTCCGTAACACCGGTCTGTGAAATAATCCTCATACCCGCCGATATTCAAAGCCTCTTGAAAGTTATCCTCATTGCTTACAAAGAGTATATCCTCATCTCCATCGAACATCTCTTCCAGCCTGTCTATCTTTCTCAGTGGATATTGCATTGCAATTAATTGTATGTCCCTTTGATGCAGTATTTCGTAAAGAAGATTATAATGATACTTTGTGACCGATTCAGTGGACTGCTCGACTTTAATATCCACTGTTTCTAGGAAAGTCTTGACTTTGTTGTAATCTCTATGGCTCTTAAAAAAATTGAAAGCTTTAACATACACGCCTTCGTTTTGTGGAGCCAACTCGATCGCTTGAAGGAACATTTCCTCAGCCCGATCGTAGTCTCCCTGATTTTTATAACATTCACCCAGGCCGACATAGGCCTGCACGTTTCTTGGATTCGTTTCCAGGGCCTTCCGAAACTTGCCCTCTGCCTTTTCGTATTCTTCCTGTCCAATAAAAAAGCTGCCTGCCTCAACAGTTAACCAGTCGTTTTCCGGATTGATCTCCAATGCCTCCCTGAAAAGTTCCTCTGCTCTTTTGTAATCTCCCATTTTTTCATAACACGCACCCAATCCAGCATAGGCCATCGGGTTTGTTGGATCTGTCTCCAGGGATCGCCTGAACATTCCCTCTGCCCTTTCGTATTGTCCCTTGCTTATTAACACCTGGCCCAAACCAATATATCCTTCATGGCTTCCCGAATCCATCTCCAGGGCCTTACTATACATCTGCTCGGCCCTCTTATAATCTCCCTACTGCCTATCCGGTTGACTCAGCATGGTACAACATCTTGTATGTAGTGGGT
>CAZFWM010000096.1:0-21144 GCA_964522545.1 uncultured Thermodesulfobacteriota bacterium | reverse complement strand
ATGTAAGGCCCTTTCGCCGTCACAGGCTGAATCCGGCTGGTCACGAATCACGTCGGTGGCTAAAAGGCGGTGGACCAGGTTGTCCGGCCCCTTGAGCGTTAAAGTGACCGCCTTGGCCTCGCCCGGAATGAAATCGCCGAGGGGCGCGGGGAGGCCCTCCGAGATCAACACATCCTGGTCCGGCTCTATTCCGGTGTCAGGATTCACGCAAAGCCCCCAAACCTGGATCTCGGCAAAAAAGTCATCGAGGCACTCGGGGTGGGCACCTATGAATTCATCGAATCCGCAGGCATCGAAATCGGGACATCTCGGGTTCGCGTCCGGGCAGCCGAGATCCGCCATGTACCTGGAGATCGCCCCGCACTCGGCGAGATCGACGCGTTTATAACAGGTGGACGTGCTCAGGTTCCTGATCTGGAAAGTGATGACGGTTTCGTCGACCATGCCGTCGCCGTTGCCGTCCTGGTGGGTGTGGGTCACATAGCTTACTCTGAAGGCGTCCCTCGCCTCCCCGGCGCCGTCTTCCTGGGCGAACGCATCAGAGCCCGTGAGGACCCCGACCGCGATCACGCAGGCCGCGATCACCCATGTTCTCATCATCCCCTTCTCTCTCAGCATCCATTTCATCGGCACTTCCCTCCTTTTTTTCTCTTCTCCTGAAAAGTCTTGACCGGCGAATTGATTTTTTAATTTAATACAACAAGCGGGGCCATTTCAAGTCGAAATCCTAAGACGGCACCCGAATCCCGGTCAATCCCCCGCCGGTACCATGTGGACCGAGTGCTGCGGGAAGGGGATCTCGATGTCGTTTGCATCGAACCGCTCTTTGATCTTTCGGGTGACGTCGAACTTCAGGTCCCAGTAATCTTCCTTCTTCACCCAGGGGCGAACCACGAAGTTGACGCTGGAGTCCGCCAGCTCGCATAAGGCGATCTGGGGAGCCGGGTCATCGAGGACCCTCTCGTCCTCCTTGAGAATCTCCGAGACGACATCATAGGCCTTCTGTATGGACGATGTGTAGCCGATGCCGATCACCATGTCGACTCTCCGCTTATCATTCGCAGAGTAGTTCTTGATGATGTCCCCGTAGAGCTTGCCGTTCGGCACCAGGATCTGAACATTGTCCGGGGTCGAGAGAACGGTGGTAAAGAGGAATATTTCTTTCACAGTTCCAGCCACACCTGCCGCATCGATAAAGTCACCGATTCGAAACGGACGGAAGACAAGTATCAGGATCCCGGCGGCAAAGTTCGCCAGAGAGCCCTGAAGGGCAAAGCCGACCGCAAAGCCGGCGGCGCCGAGCACGGCGACCAGGGAGGCCGTCTGGATCCCGAACTTGGCGAGGGCCGCCAGCACGGCCACGGTCAGGATGAGAATGTAGGTCATGCTCGAGACAAAGGAGACAACGGCCGGGTCCGTTTTGGTCCGCTCCAGAGTCTTCCTGACGGTGCGGCGCCCGACTCCGGCGGCCAGCCGCCCGACGATGAGGATGACTATGGCGCCGATGACCTTCAGGCCGTAGGTGGTTGCAAATGAGATGATCTGGTCTAGAACGTTCTGCATCGATATTCTCCTATTCCGCTGCGACTCGGATCAGGATCCGAATCGAACGGCATTGCAATTAGATTCGGGTCCTCAGAACTTCCAGACCAAGGCGGTAGTCAGGATGATGTCGTTGTGCTTGCGCTCCCCAGGGGGCCCCGGGGGATTGTCATTGTACTTGTCCTGTAAGACGACGCGTACGCTCAAAGCGGAAACGAGTGCCGCCTCGGCGCCGACCTCTGCGTTCAATAAATAGTCTTTTTCCAGGGCCTCAAAATCGGCCAAATATTCAACGGACTGCCAAATCTTGGCCGTCTCGCTGAATTTATGTTCGAAGCGCACGCCAGATCGGAGGGATGCTCTGTGTTCTTCCGTATGATCATCCAGGTCATCTCGAATATACGTGGGACCGACGTCGAAGCCGAGGGTCGTGCTGTCGGTCTTGATAATGTACACCCCCAGACCCTGGCTCACCATAAGGCGAAAATCCACACCGGCGACCTTGTCGTATTCGACTGAAAACAAGGTAGATGTATAGAGCCGCTCACTCTTTGAAAAAGTATGATCCCCATTGATTGAAAACTTCACGTCCTTGGCACTGATCACATCTTCATCGTCGACCTCGGTTCTCCCGTAGTTTCCCTGAAGGCGGAAGCGCGTAGCACCTCTCTTATCCGTCACCTCTGCGTCCCAGGCCCCATTCACCACCAAGGATTCACTGTTTCCGCTCGTCAAGCTCATTCCCAGCGATACACTCTGCTCGAAAAGTTTCTCTTTTTTTTCTTGGTCGCCCTCTTCGTCGGCCATGGCGAACCCGGCCGGCAGACATAGAAGGGCCATCATCAGAATCGCAAGAGCCTGTCTCATCTCGAAATCCTCCTTTCCTTTTATTGCCCGAATCGCCCCCCCCCCATCCGTGCCTGGGCTTTGAGGGGGATGAAGAATATCCGCCCCGGTTATCATCCCTCCCGAAGCTTGTCAAACGGTTTTCCACATGTGAAAATACTTATTTATCTTCGTCCAGCAGGCTGGACGCGGCGCCCCATCGTGCGCGCCGACGCCGGATGAGGATAGGCACAATGGAGACGACCACGACCAGGGCGATCCCCACGATCATCTGCGGCGATATCCGTCCCTTGACGAGGTCGAAGAGAGAGGCGCTGAACACGACGTAGGCCGCGCAGGCGGGCAGCATGAAGAGGAACGAGGCGACGGCATAGTGGGCGAACTTGATCCGGGTCAGCCCGAAGGCGTAGTTCAGCAGGTTGAAGGGGAAGATCGGAATGAGCCGGGTGAAGGCGACGATCTTCCACCCCTGCCGCTCGACGGCCGCGTCGAGCCGGCCGAGGCGGCCCCGGCCCATCTTTCCCGCCACCCAGTCCCGGCCCAGGTACCGCGCGATCAGGAAGGCCACGCAGGCCCCGGCCGTGGCGCTCGTGATCGTGTAGACCACGCCCCAGAAAGGTCCAAACAGCAGGCCCCCCACAACCGTGATCGGCAGGCCGGGCAGGAAGAGGGCCGGCGCGATCATGTAGATCCCCATGTAGATGGCCGGGCCCCAGGCCCCGCGGGCCTCGATCCAGGCGCGCAGCTTCTCTTGATCCAGGTACTCGATGAGTCCGGTCAGATGCACCGCGGCCAAGGCGGCCGCGATGAAGGCAACCAGGCCGGCCGCCTTCAGGGCCGCTCCCCTCTTGCCGCCCTTCCCCGGGGGCATCTCTCCCGCAGAGCCGCCTTGAGCCGCCCCGTCCCGACCCGCGTCGCACGGGAAGGCCGCCTCAGGTGCCGGGGTTGATAACGCCCTGGGGGCCTTCATGAATGTTGCCCGGATCTTGAGTCCGAGCCGGTTCGCCCAGCGCCCCAGGCTGCCCGGCGGCCTGGCCGGCTCCGGCGCCGCCTCGCCGTCGTGGAAGGCGAGGTCGATGAGATTGTGGACCGGCGTCTCTCTGGAGAGGATCCCGTAGCAGCCGGCGCAGTATGCGACGACCGGCCTGCCGGCCGCATCGGCCGCGCGCCGCTCGGCCCAGCGCCCTGCCAGCTCGGGATCGACGGCGGTCACGGCACCCCCTTCTCCGCAGCATATAGTCATGTAACGGCTCATTTCCGAATCCTCCACTCGGTACCCCTTATTCTCCAGGATGGTTCGGGCCGCCAAGTGGATGGCCTCCTCGTCCCGAATGGGGCACGGGTCGTGCAGTGTGAGCGTCTCGCCTCGTCCCCCGCCCGCCTCAGGGAGAGATGAGGCCAGGACCTCGTAGATCGTGCGAACCCCGATCCCGTCGCCATAGTCGGCGAAGACGCGGAAGCAACTGGGGCAGCCCACGAGCACCTCGCGCACGCCGAGCCCTTTCAGCTTTTCGAGTCGGGGCTCGAACTCCCTTGCGAAGACCTCCTCCTGGCCGAGGTCGTGGGACGGCTTGAAGCAGCAGTCGAGGACCAGGCCCAGGCCCAGGTTCCGCTCTCCCAGGGTGCGATACACTTCGAGGACCCGACCAGGGCGGGTTCCGGGAAGGGCGCAGCCGGGCCAGAACACGGTCTCACATCCCGGCGGGATCTTGTAGAGGGTGAACAGGGACGAAGCGCCCGTGTTCTGGTAGCTGATCAGGCCGCGATGTTTAGGGAGCGGCCCCAGCCCCTTCTGCACGAGCTCGCGCCGCATCCAGAGGAACATCTCGGGAATCGGGAGATCATCCGGGCAGTGCTTCACGCAAAGCCCGCACAGGCTGCACAGGTAGGGGATCGGCACAGGCCCCTTTCCGTGAGCGCTGGCGGCCTCTTCCTTTTCGACCGGGACGGGCGCAGGGGCACCGCCGTTGCACCAGTCGGACAAGAGCTCCCCGGGCGTGCCGTGGCGCTCCAGAAAGAGGCAGGACTCCTGGCACTCCCCGCACTCGACGCACCCCTTCTCGATCCTGCTGAATATCTCGGCCTTCGTATAATTTTGCGTTTTTTCTGCAGACACTGTCATCCTCTCCTCATTGCATAGATCCGATTTCGATCACGTGGGTCGAACGGCCCGGGTGCGTGGTGACGGAAACGACCTCTCTGTGATGAACGGCAGACCAACCGGGTCGTCGACTTCGGCCTCACCGCCGTGGCAGGCGGAGAGCAAGGCCAGGCCGACAATGACGCATAGAATGTTGCAGTTCATTTCCATCCCGATTGGCGCATTGAATATTCACGCAGGATAGTGCACAAATGTAATAGAATCAAGAAGCTCGGAGTCTATACTCATTGTAGTTTATTAGATGTTTTCTCGTGACCAAGTTCCACCTGGTGGTCCGGAACAACCTATGCCGAAAGTCCACACACTGCGTGACGTGAAGATCTGCGACACCTTCTGGAAGCGGTTTCGCGGATTGATGTTCTCACGCCGGAGGACCGTTCTCCTCGTCTTCGATCGGGACGGACGGCATGCCATTCACATGCTCTTCGTCTTCTTCTCGATCGCCGTGGTCTGGCTGGACGCCGAAGGCCGTGTCGTCGAGGCGCACAAGGCCGCACCGTTTTCACCCCTCCATCGCCCCAGGGAAAAGGCCGGGCGGATACTCGAGATCCCGGCCCGTGCGGACCCTGGCATAGAAGTGGGTGACCGTATTGTGCTTAAAGCATCCTATTGACAAAAGACTTGTAAAGCTAAATAATTATAACTAGAAGGAAGGTACACGTTGAATCGATTGTCAGAGCGCACCCCAACGCGCCAGACTATAGAGCATGGGAGGAAAAGTACAATGCTGGAGAAGATCAGGAACTTTATCAGGGACGAAGAGGCCCAGAGCGCTGTGGAGTATGCACTGGTGATCGGAATCGTCGTGCTCGGCCTGCTCACCGCGTTTTACGCCCTCAGAGGCAGTATCCGCGGCCTGATAACGAACACCGCTGACGCGATCAATGCCCAAAATATAGCCCCGTGATGTCATAATGATTTTTTTTTGATCATCTGCTACCTCGCGCTCGCCATTGCATCTGATATCCGCACGCGGAAAATCCTCAACCGGCTCACCTTCCCGGCCGCCGCCGCTGGTTTTTCCATCAACGCCTACCAATATGGCTGGGATGGATGCATCGCAAGCGCATCGGGCCTCGCCCTCGGTCTGGCATTCCTGCTCATCCCCTACCTCATGGGCGGGATAGGTGCGGGGGATGTCAAGATGCTAGGCGCACTGGGAGCCCTGGCAGGTCCCAAGATCGTCTCCTATGGATTTGTCTTCGGAGCCATCCTGGGCGGCATCATCGCCGCCGGCATCATCCTTCTGAAAAAGTTCGGAATCCACGACTTCCGCTCCATTAGAGAATCCGTTCTCTCTCTCCTGCTGATGAGAAGCAAGGCGCTCATGGACTCCCATGAGAAGAGGGAATCCCTGGGGACCCTCCCCTATTCCCTTCCCCTTGCCGGAGGCGCTCTGCTCGCACTCGTCCTCCAGGAACGCCTGCCCGGGATCGAGATGTGGTGGGGGCCATGAACAGAGATCGCCATTGCATACGCACCCGGGCGCAGGCCACATTCGCGAGCGTCGGAGCCCGTCTTCTGCGCCCGGGAGCTCATCAGGGACAGGCGGCCGTCGAGTTCACCCTCATCGCGATCGTGACCGTCATCGTCATCATTGCCACGGTCAATCTCTTCCTTATAAGCCTGGCCTGGCTGAATGCCCAGTTCGCCGCCCGGGAGGGTGCACGGGCCAGCGTGACCATGGTCCCCTTCGACACCGCGACCATCCAACAGATCGTGGACGATCATTTCTTCCTGTCCGATTGCTTCTATTCCGGTTTCGGATCGGCCTGCTCGGAGGGCTGCTGTGTCCAGGTCGGATGCTGCCTCTCCCCGGACCAGGTGCCCTGTTTCCCGACCGTGGACTGTACCGCTCTCGATAGTTACGACCCGGTCACGGTGAGGGTCAGATATCAAGTGCAGATCTTCCCCTTTCTCAGGGAGGTCCTGGGGGAGTCAATCCAGGTCGTCGGCAGTGTCACCATGCGCCAGGCGAGGAGGGCGGAATGAAGCCGTCCGGAGGCAACATGTCCTGTGGGAAGGGACATCGGGGGCAGAGCGCTCTGGAGTTCTTGTTCATGATCCCCTTCGTCCTTTTCTTCCTGCTCGCCATGCTGGAGATCGGAAATTACCTTCGGGTCAGACATGTCGTGGCCACGACCTGCCAGGAGGCCACCCGCCGGGGTATGCGACTCGATCTGGAGCCCCACCAGATCCACAACATGATGATGAACGATGCGCCTCTGCTCGAGGGCGGCGGCGTGCTCCTCCACTACATTGTGGTTACCGGTGAGGGCGTTCCGGAGTACATGCAGGTCTATTTCACTCGCGAGGAGGTGGGCTGCGAGCTCCCGACTCCTTGTGATGATTGCGTGCCCCCCTGCTGCGACCGGGGCGCTGAGGGAAATTATTGTGATACATGCGAATCCGGCGGAGGTTTTTCCTCCTGCCTGTTCGGCATCATCGAGTCGCAGGGGCGGCACTTCAGCGCCCGGCTGGCCATCGGGGCCGAACTGAGCCTCATGCCGAGAGAGAAGTTCTTGATCGTCGAAATCTTTCACACATATGACCCCCTGTTTCTGCCGGAGGCGTTGTTCGACACGCCTCTATTAGGGGGGCTCCACAGCATATACAATTACTCTTTGATGTTGATAGAATTTTGATACGGAAGGGGCAGAGCCCCTGGGGAACGACCTTCCGAGGCAGAGCCTCGGAAGGAGATAACCTTTTCATGACTCTCGACTCAAAAAGAAATAACTCGAAGTGACAGATGACATCCAGAAGTAATCCTCGAAATAGATCCGACAGCAACGCCAAGGCCCCCGCCCGGCACACGGGCCCGACTGAAAGACGCCGGCGGGGCTCGATCGTCATCATGCTCGTCGTGGCCATTGTGATCCTCCTCTTCATGTTCGGGGGGATCGTGGATCTCGGAATGCTCTTTCTCTACAGGGCACGGACACAGCAACTGGCCGACGCCGCGGCCCTCGCCGGGGTCAGGTTGTGCCCTGATGCGGGCGAAGCAAAGATACGTGCTGAGGATATAGCCCTGCTCAACACGCGCGATATCAACGATGCCGGGTTCGTCGCCGGGCTGGACGTCGAGGCCCCCAACGGATGCACGACGGTCAACGATGAGAACTTCTTCGGAGTCACCGTGAGCGCACCGGTACGACTCATGTTCGCATCACTTTGGGAGTCGATCTCCGGGGGGACGATCACGGTGGCCAGCTATGCCGAGGCGGCCAGGGGCACTCTCGACCTCATGATGGTCTTCGATACATCGGGGTTCGTAAAACTGCCGAACCCGGCGACTTGGACCTGGCCTGACCCGCCCGCCGATCCGCTGGGCATACTCACTCAGAAAGGGCAGCAGACTGCAACCGTCCTTTTTGAAGAAGGCCATGCCAACCGGATCGGGGTGATACAGTACGACACATTTGCCTACACAAGGCTACCGCTCAGTTCGTCCCTGGAAACAATTACTGCTACGATAGGCTCCTTCAATGCAATCGTAGCTTCAGATTCTGAAAAAATGCCGTTTGTATGGGACCCATTCGACGCAATCGCTAATTGGCGTTTCTGGAACAACATGCACTACAGATCGACCCCTGATCCAGGAGCATGTCCGAATTGCAAGGGGTGGGGCTTCGATTTTCCGAATCTCGCTGCAGCCACCTTCAATGCAAATCAAGAGGTATTGACAGGCTCCGACGCCACCGTGAAGGCCGTGGTCTTCTTTATTGCCGGCATCCCTTTACAGCCGTCTCCAACTCATTCCTGTGGTTTTTTATGTTCGGGAGGAAGAAATTTTCAGACAGGCGCCCCGAACAACGGGAATTGTACGCTTTCCCCATATAGACCGCCGGCATTAACCTGCAACACTTCTTGTATTTGTGGCGGGACGATTGGACTATTTCCGACAGCGTTCCAGGAAAACGCTTTTTGGGCTATCGAAAAGTTCCGGTTGATGATGTCCGGCAAACCTATCTACTACTACATTGTCTTCTCTCCTCCAAATATACTCCAGGCAGACTGCAATCTCATATCACCCGGGATGGGGCAGCCAAACAACTGCAGCCAATTTGTCTTCCCCGATACAGACTACACATGGGGAGATAACATTGATTGGTTCGATCAAGGTGATTTTCTCGACCTCTATGAGGAAATTTTAGTGGAAAGTGAGGGGGGATTGGATGATATGGTGGATCAAGGTCTTATCCGGGGCCACTACAAGGCGATCGATTCGGAAATAGAGATCCTGATGCACGACCTGAGACAAGTGGTCCACTCACGGCTGGTAGGATGAGGCCCGCCCACAGCGTGCCTCTACATCTTGCATATTGGGGTGGTTTGCCATATAGTCTTTTGACCTTAAATTAACTCCTCAAAAAGGGATGATTCTATGGGTTCGTCAAGAGCAAAGATCTTACTGGTCCTGGCCCTGATCTTCGCGCTGGCCACTGGGTGGCTGGTCTATTCCTACCTGCAGCAGCAGCAGACCCGATGGAGCAAGCTGGCGGCAAGAGACCGAGTGGCTTCCGTGCAGGTGGTGGTGGCCGGCAGGGCCCTCTCCATGGGCCACCGACTGACGGCGGAAGATATGGCCACAATCTCCTGGCCCAAGAAGTCGGTCCTGCAGGGGGCCATCCGGAAGAAAGAGGGCGCCCTGGGCAAGTTCCTGCGCAGAGATGTGGTGAAGGGAGAGCCTATCCTCAAGGACCTGCTCACGGCGGAGGTGGCGGCCGCCGGCGGGCTCACGAACCTCATCGAGCCGGGCCGGCGGGCCATCACGGTCGAGGTCGACCCGGTGACCGGCGTGGGCGGATTCATACGGCCCGGCAGCCACGTGGATGTTCTCGCCACCCTCAAAACCGGCCCGTCCGCCAAGAAGACCCTGTCCACAAAGATGATCCTCCAGGACATCCGGGTAGTCGCGGTCGACCAGGTGGCCAACCCGCTGATTCGGCTCTTTGATGGGAAAAAGCCGCGCTTGGCCAAGACGGCTACCCTCCTCGTCACGCCCGAGGAGGCGGAGCGTCTCACCCTGGCCGCCAAAGCGGGCTCCATCCACCTCGCCATGCGCAATATAGAGGACGACCTGTTCGCCTTTACCGGGGGAGCGACCATCGATCAGCTGGTGCCCTCTAAAGTGGTGAAGAAAGCCGCACCCACGAAGAAATCGAAGCCGAAGAAGAAAGTGCGCAAGCCCAGGACCAAGCCGAAGCCGGCTCCCACAGTGCGTGAGCCGGTCGTCACCGAGGTCGAGATCTTCCGCGGCTCTGAGCGCGAGGTGGAGGAGTTCGAAGAAGAGACGGAATGAGAATAAAGAAGAGCCTGAACGGAGCTGATGATGTATAGAAGGAACCGCTGGATCACATTGATTATCCCTTTCGCGTTTGCAGTGCTCCTGGCCCCTGCCGCCACCTCGGCCCAGGAGAGCACCTCTGCCTACGATACAGGAGGCGCCTCTTTTGCGGAGATGGCAGGGCCGCCCCAGCTCCTCCAGCTCCGGTCGAACGCCATCCAGCTCATCTACCTGACGAGCCCGATAAAGCGCGCCTCCATCGCCAACCCGAAGATCGCCGACATCGTGGTGGTGAGCCCGAAAGAGATCCAGGTGATCGGCCGAGCCCCCGGAGAGACGAGCATGGTCCTGTGGGATCGCCTCGATCGGGCGCATTCCTATACCGTATCCGTCTCCGAGCACCTGCCGAGTCAGGTACTGCTGCGGGTCAAGATCGGCCTGATCGACCGCAGCAAAACGCGCAAGGTGGGCATAGACGGCATCTTCACCGGAGAGAATCTCACGGCCGGGGCCTTCTGGGGCCGGGTCGTCACCCCGGGCATCCCCCTTACCTTGGGCCCGCTCACCAATGCCTATGTCTCCCACTCGCCCAGCCACGTGGAGGCGGCCGTCCAGTTCATGTCGAGCAAGGGCCTGCTCAAGGTACTGGCCGAGCCGAACCTGCTGGCCCGCAGCGGCGAGGAGGCGTCATTCCTCGTGGGCGGCGAGTTTCCCTACATCGTCCCCCAGACCACAGGGGCGGCCACGGCCACCTTTACGATCAACTACAAAGAGTTCGGCACAAAGCTCAAATTCACGCCTACCGTGCTCGAATCGGAGGTGATCGAGCTCAAGGTGGCTCCCGAGGTGAGCGACCTCGACTTCACCCAGGGGCTCACGTTCCTCGGCTCGAGCATCCCTGTGCTGCGGACCCGCAAGGCCGAAACGATGGTGGAGCTCAAGGACGGCCAGAGTCTGATCATCGCAGGCCTGATCGAGCAGAAGGACGAGAATGTGAAGACCGGGATCCCGGGGCTCAAGGAGATCCCCCTGCTGGGCTACCTCTTCCGCTCCACCGAAGTGCGGCGCACCGAGACGGAGCTGATGATCATCGTCACGCCTGCCCTTGTCCGCCCGGCAGCGCAGGTCCCGCTGGAAGTTCCTGCCGAGGAGCTCGCCGAGGATCGCAGGGGCAGGGCCCAGACCATCATGCGGTGGGAGATGGCCGGCCCCAGGAACGAGCCGGAGCCGTAAATGGTGAACAACATATAACGTAGGGGCGAGGATACATACCCGCCTGAGCGTATCGCACCCTGATCGGAAACATCCATGATGAAGAACGTTTCAGACCCAAGCGGAGACAAACCGAAAAACCCGACGGGAGATAGGATACCCATCCTGATCATCGACCCGCGGGCCCAAATCCGTCAGCCCCTCATGGCCGCTCTCGAGCAGATCCCCCAGGCGGACCTCATCGGAGAGACCGTGGAGCTGGACGAAGGGCTTCAAATGGTCGAGACGAAGCTGCCCGCCATCGTGTTCCTCAACCTTCACCCAACCGTATCCCGGGCACTGGCTCTGGCCGAGGACATGACCCGGGAGATCCCGGACCTTGCCCTGTTCGTCGTCGGCGAGGCGGGAGACTCCGACCTTGTGATCCGGGCCATGCGGGCCGGAGCCGACGAGTTCATCACCCTTCCGATCAAGGACGAAGAGATCCAGCAGGCGATCTGGCGTCTTCAACAGCGCAGCACCAGGGAATCGAAGGACCTCAAGCGGGGCCGGACGATCTGCTGCTTTGGGATCAAGGGTGGCATCGGGGTCACCACGATGGCCATGAACCTGGCGGCAGGCATCGTGCACAACTCGGATCGGTCGGCTGCAATTGTGGATCTCTGCCACCAGTCCGGCGGGGTTTCGACCTTTTTCGACCTCACCTTCAACTACACGATCCTCGATGTCATCGAGAATTTCCAGCGCCTCGATAGGGACTTCCTCCAGGGGACCATAACCAGGCATTCCTCCGGCATCCACATCCTGCCGGCCCCCAGGCACGTGGAGGAATCCGACTCGATGGAGCCGGATCAGATCAGAAGCATCCTGCTCACCATGCGCTCTATGTATGACTACGTCGTGATCGACACGATGAAATCCTTCAGCGACGTGAATCTCTCCGTCTTCGACTTTGCGGATATGATCTGCATGCTCACCGAGATGAACATCCCTTCTCTGCGGGTCACCCGGCAGGCCCTCGACGTCTTCGAAAGGCTCGGGTACTCCCAGGAGAAGGTGAAGCTGATCGTCAATCGCTTCCAGGAGTCCAAGGACTTCTCCCTGGATGAGGTGACCCAATCGCTGAGCTACCCCATTTACTGGAAGATCCCCAATGAATACGTAACCGTGAACAAGGCGATCAATATGGGTCAACCGATACCAGAGGTTTCCGCCAAGAGCCAGATCACCCGAAGCTACCTGGACCTGGCGGCCACCCTTTTCGAATTCGAAGGCGATGGCAAGGCCGGGAGGAGGCGCGGCAGGCTGAGGAACCTCTTCTCCAAGTGACAAAGGAAAGCGGCACAGACGCAATAAAGCGATACACCCTCACCCCCCGCTTCCGCGGGGGCAGGCTCTACCCTCTCCCAGGGTGGGAGTGGGAATAAAGGATGTCAAAAGAGACATTAGACTATGGCTCTCAAGGACAGGCTGAAGAAACAGGCGGTTAGCGGAGGGACGGCCCCGGGAGGCGGGATCACCGAGTTCCGAAGCGGCAGGGCCCTGTCCGAGCGGGAGCGGACCTACCAGGAGATCAAGCACCGTATCCACTACAAGCTGATCGACAGGCTCAATCTGGCCGGCCTGCTCAAGATCGGCACGGACCGGGCCCGCCAGGAGATCCACAAGGCCGTGGCCCGGATGATCCAGGAAGAGCCCACCCCGCTGAGCCGCCTCGAGAGGGAGACGATCTTCGAGGAGATCGAGAACGAGATCCTCGGCCTCGGCCCGATCGAGCCGCTCCTCAAGGACCCTGAGATCTCCGACATCATGGTCAACAATCCCCACCAGGTCTATGTCGAACGGGCCGGCCGCATCGAGAAGACCGATGTCGTCTTCCGGGACGAGGGCCACCTTCTCCAGATCATCGACCGGATCGTCTCCAAGGTCGGCCGTAGAGTCGATGAGGCATCTCCCATGGTGGACGCCCGGCTCCCGGATGGCTCTCGCGTGAACGCGGTCATTCCGCCCCTCGCCATCGACGGCCCGATCCTCTCCATTCGCCGATTTGCGGTGGACCCGCTCACCTCAGATGACCTGGTCGAGCTGGGGTCCTGGGTCCCGGAGATGGTCAACTTCCTCGAAGGGATCGTCAGGGTCAAGTGCAATCTGCTCGTCTCCGGCGGAACCGGTTCGGGAAAGACCACGCTCCTGAACATCCTCTCCTCCTTCGTGCCGGCGAACGAACGGATCGTGACCATCGAGGACACGGCCGAGCTCCAGCTCCAGCAGCCCCATGTGCTGCGTCTGGAGACCCGGCCGCCGAACATAGAGGGAAAAGGGGAGATCAGTCAGCGCGAGCTCGTTCGCAACTCGCTCCGGATGAGGCCCGACCGGATCATCGTCGGCGAGGTCCGCGGGAGCGAGGTCCTCGACATGCTCCAGGCCATGAACACCGGCCACGACGGCTCGATCTGCACTGTCCACGCCAACACCCCCAGGGACGCCATCTACCGACTCGAGCTGATGGTCCTCATGGCCGGCATCCAGCTCCCCATCCGCGCGATCCGCACCCTGATCAGCTCGGCCCTGAATGTGGTCATGCATCTGGGCCGATTCGACGATGGATCCCGAAAGCTGGTGCGTATCTCCGAGATCGTCGGCCTGAGCGAGGACGAAATCGTCATGCAGGACATCTTCGCCTTCGAGACGACCGGAGTGAGCCCCAGCGGAAAAGTGCTGGGCCACTTCAAGAGCACCGGGATAAAACCCCAGTTCCTGGACAGGCTCCAGAAGGCGGAGTTCCCGATAGACCCTGACCTCTTCGACGGACGACAGCTGTAAATGAATATACTCTTCATAGCCGCCTGCGCCGGTGCAACGGCCCTGTTCATCATCCTCGCCCTCCTCTATGGAATGCTGACCCGCAGTTCACGGGCGGCCGCCATCCGGGAGCGCCTCCGATCCATCGAGATGCCTCTCGAAGCGGGAGCGGAGGAGCCGATCCTTCGGGACGAGCGGCTGAGCGCGATCCCCGGGCTGAACCGCCTTCTCGCAAGAATCGGCATCGCCCGGAGAGTGGAGAGCCTCCTCTATCTGGCGAACATCCATATGCGGGTGGGAGCCTTTCTGCTCATGGTCGTCTTTCTGTTCATCATCACCGGCCTTATCGTCCACCTCTCAACAGGGAATCCGATATACACGGCCATCGGCATGTTCCTTGGGGCTTTCGGTCCGCTCTTCTACGCCGACCGCAAGAAAGAGAGGCGCGTGGCGGCTTTTACCGAGCAGTTCGTCGACGCCCTCGACCTGATAAACAACTCGCTGCGCGCCGGCCACAGCTTTCCCATGGCCCTGCAGAATGTGGCGGGCGAGTTCCCCGACCCGGTCGGGACCGAGTTCGGCCAGATGATGCAGGAGATGAAACTGGGCGTGGACCCGATCACCTCTCTCGAATCGCTGGCCGGCCGGATCGATACCACGGACCTCAACTTCTTCGTCATTGCCGTAAAGATCCAGAACGAGATCGGGGGGAATCTGTCCCAAATTCTGGACACCCTGACCAACACGGTACGGGAGAGGTTCAAGCTCTCCGCCAAGCTCAAGGCCCTCACGGCTCAACATCGATTTTCCGGGGTTGTTCTGATGGCTTTTCCGATCATACTCGGGATTTTGTTCTATTTATTCAATCCCGAGGCGATTCTCGAATTCATCGCTCAGCCGATCGGAAAGGGCTTGGTTGGGATTGCCGTGCTCTTACAAATAGTAGGTTTCTTCCTCATCCGCCACATTACGATGGTGCGAGTCTAGGTGCCGGAACCATGGAACCGGGAGCCGCAGAGCGATGACGATCCCTCAGGCGACAATGATTCCAATGGCTGCGCTGTTGGCCTTTCTCGCCGTGTCCTGCCTTGCCATGGCCATCTATACCCTGCTCGGCCGGCCAGAGCGTCGCATATCCCAGCGACTGAAAAGCATCGGTACCGAACCGGACTTAGAAGAGGAAGGAGAAGGGAGATTCCTCGATCAGGAGGGGGACGGAGAAGCCCCTTCACCCGCCGAGGAGCGCACGCTTTCGCAGCAAAAACTCTACGACCATCTGGTGCTGGCCGGCTACAGGGGAGAAGACCCTTTGCGTTCGTTTATGCACCGGCGCCTGATACTCACGGCCATCCTTGGGGGCGCCGCCTTTCTGGTATGGGCTTTCTTCGTCCCCTTCCCGTGGTCCCTCTGGATGGGCCTCGTGTTCGGAGCCCTGGGATTCCTCGTCCCCAAGGTACTGATACTACCCGCCCGGATCCGGCGATGCCGGCAGGAAATCGTAAGGGGCTTTCCCGACATCCTCGACCTCATCGTGGTCTGCATCGAGGCCGGGCTGAGCCTGGACGCCTCGCTCCTCAAGGTCTCTGAAGAGCGCTCTCAGCACAACGACCCCCTGGGGATCGTCTTTCAGCAGCTTCACAACGAGCTGCTCGCCGGCAAGCCCCGGGCCGAGGCCCTGCGCGACATGGCGAACAGGGTCGACATAGACGAGGTCCAGACCCTGGTGGCCATGCTCATCCAGTCGGAGAGGCTCGGCACGGGCGTGGGCCACACCCTGCGCATTCACTCCGATCTGCTGCGCACGAAGCGCTTCATAGCGGCCGAGGAGCATAGCGGCAAGGCACCGATCAAGCTCCTCTTTCCGCTCATCTTCTGTATCTTCCCATCGGTCTTCATCATCGTGCTCGGCCCGGTCCTTCTCCAGCTCATCACGGTACTGGGGACCATGGTCGGCGGATAAATGACGGACCGGGTGAGGGAGGCGCCCGAAGAGAGCTCACAGACGGCTCGGGCCGGCGGACCTTTTGCTCGGCTGGCCGGTCGCGCCCTCTCCCTCCCGGCTCTCCTTTACTTCTCCCTGTTCTGGGCCATCGGGCTACTCTGCCTCCGGCCTGCCTTCGACTGGGACCTGTGGTGGCACCTCGAGGCCGGAGAGTGGATCTGGGAACACAGGGCCGTTCCATGGCACGACCCCTTCTCCTACATGACCGAAGGCCGCCCCTGGCACCTCTACTACTGGCTTTCCGAAGTCCTCTTCTACGCCGCTGCCAGCACCTTCGGCAGGGAGGCCCTCATCGGAGTGCGGCTGGTTCTTATCCTAGCCACCTTTGCCCTGGTCCTGCGCATGGTTCGCTCCATGGGGCTCGGGCGAAGCGCGGGAGTCGGCCTCACCGGGCTTGTCGCCCTGCTCACCTTCAGGCTCTGGAACGAGCGCCCCTACCTCTTTTCCTACTTCTTTATGGCTTTGACGGTATGCATCCTATTCAGGCTCAAGCGCCCTTCAGGGGAACGTAGAGACCGGCTGTGGCTCCTCCCTCCCCTCTTTGCCCTTTGGGCCAACCTGCACATCCAGTTCATCTACGGACTGATCCTGCTGGTCGCTTTTACCGCGGGCGAGTGGCTCGGCCACAGGCTCCCCCGGGGCGAGGTTGCGCCGGTTCCCGGGACAGTGCTACGCCGGCTGTCCGTGATTGCCCTGCTTTGCGCCGCAGCTACCCTGCTCAATCCTTACACCTGGCGTATTTACGCTCCGGTCCTCACTTATGCCACGCACAAGGTCCCTCCCGGCATGGTGGTGGAATTCTTCTCTCCCAGTTTTCACTACCCCTTCAACTTCATCCTGCTCCTGCTCTTTGCTCTGGCCGCCTCAGAGCTAGCCCGCCGCACCACCTTTGATTGGACCGGTCTTCTCTTGCTCGTCCCCTTCTCCTACTTCGCCTTTACCTCCAGGCGGGACGTCATGTTCTTTGCCATAGCGGCCGCTCCGCTCTACGCCCGGGGCCTTGCGGCCCTCGTATCCAGCTTTGCCGGGCGACGGGTCGATGTCGAGGCGGCTGGGGGGACACAGGGCCTTGAGAGCGGTTCTCCTACGCCTGTGCTCGTGCTCCACGGGCTCGTCATCCTCCTCCTCCTGGCCCTGATCGCACCGGTCAAGGCACACATTGACCGCGTGGACAAGGTCGAGGATCACTTCCCGGTCGAGGCGGTCCGCTTTCTCAAGGACTCGGGGCTCGGCGGCCGCCTCTACAACACCTTCAACTGGGGAGGCTACCTGATATACCACCTCTACCCCGACTTCCGGGTCTCCATGGACGGACGCACCCAGGTCTACGGGGACGAGCTCCTCGGGGCCTACCGGGACGCCTATTACGGCCACGCAGCCTGGGACAGCTACCTCGAACAGTGCCGACCCGACGTGATCCTCTACGAAAAGAACAATTTCTTCGCCCAGATCCTGGAGCACGTCGATGGGTGGACGTGCACCTACGAGGACGACATGGCGGTGGTCTACGTGAGGAGTGGAGTGGAAGGATAGGGAACACCCATCGACCTTTGGGCGGAGGTTTTCTCTCTGACATTTCAAACGTCACATTATATAAATTCACCACAGAGGACACAGAGAGCACAGAGAAAGGAAGAGCTTGATTACATTCATTCTCTCTCTGTGACCTCTGTGTCCTCTGTGGTTGAAAAACCTTTTCCTAAGCTCCACGGGTTTTCCTCTGCGTCTTTGCGTTAAAACTCTTCAACGGAAAAAATTGGCTTTCAATGAATTAATTTTCGAAGGGGGCTTGACAAATATCGCGGCATTTGCTAAAACTGACCAGTCAGTTTAAAAAGGAGTGACGACATGGCACTGGCTAGAAAAACTCTGAATATGAGAAGGAACCTCAAAGAGGAGCAGCGGCGCGAGCAGATCAAGCAGGCGGCCATCACCGTCTTCTCCGCCAAGGGCTACCAGACGGCCACCCTGGACGACCTGGTCATGGAGGCGGGGGTGAGCAAGTCCCTTCTGTACTGGTACTGGGAGAGCAAGGCCGCCCTGCTTTCGGAGCTGATCGAAACCTGCATGGCGCCTTACAGAGATCTTTTGCAAAAGGCCCTGGACTCGGAGGAACCCTTCGAAAAGAAGTTCGAAAAGCTCTTGTGGGATTATCTGGCCCTCAGCAGGGAAAACGACAAGCTCAACCGGCTGGTCCACTTCTGCTCGCTGCATCACTCGAACAAGGCGGGCGAGAATTTCGGGGAAAAGGTCAACGCTCATTACGGGGAAATGCTCGGGCTCATGGAAGCCGTGATCGACCAGGGCCGGGAATCCGGCTTTCTCCGGAAGGACCTGGACACAGAGAGCACAGCCATGAGCCTGCTCTCTTTGATCGAAGGCCACCTCTACCTATCCATCCTGGGAGAGCGCATGCCTCTTGAACGAATGATGGTCCCCTTGTACGCTTCGTTCAAAAAGATATGGGCGTCATGGGAAGAGCGAGAATAATGGAGGAATCAAGATAGGGCGGGCCATGCCCGCCGATTCTCAGGACATGCAATCATAACGGCGGCCACGGGCCGCCCTATATGCTTTGGATTTCCTATGCAATCAAATTATACTGAACGATCAGTATAATAAAGACGGAGGTGTGACATGGATGCAGCATTGACTAGAGCCACTGGGAGCTTCAAAGAAAATTTTCTATCCTTCCGGATCGACGCCATGGAGGACGAGGCCGCAAAGCTCCTGGCCGCCGGAATATCGGTCCAGGACTTTCTAGAGGCCTGTATGCCGTGCATGGAGGAGATCGGACAAAAGTTCGAGTCGGGTGAATATTATCTCCCTCAGTTGGTAGCGGCGGGAGAGATGTTCAAGACGGTGAGCGGCAGGATCAAGTCGTCGTTGAACGCCGATGAGCCCGCATCCGTGCTCGGCGACATCGTGCTCGGCACGCCGCGTGGAGACATTCACGATCTGGGCAAGGACATCTTCGGGGTTCTGGCCCAGGCGAGCGGTTATGCCGTGCACGACCTCGGCGTGGACGTCCCGCCGGAAGCCTTTGTGGAGAAGATCGCCGAGACCGGGGCAACGGTCCTGGGCATGTCATCGCTCCTCACCACCACCTACGACTCGATGAAGGAGGTGGTGGCCCTCCTGGAGAAGCTGGGGCTCAGGCAACAGACATTCGTCATCATAGGCGGCGGGGCCACGGAAGCCAGCCTGGTCCAAAAGCTCGGGGTCGACGCCCAGACCCGGGACGCCTACCAGGGAATAAATCAGATCCGAGCAGAAAGGAGGCCGTAGCATGAGACGCGAGACCAAAAAGATTTTCGAGAGCGACACCCTCTCAGCCCGCCAACGATTCGAGGCGGCCGTGCGCCTGGAAGAGCCGGACCGCGTTCCCCTGTCGCTCCTGCTCTATTACTTCGCACCTCTGTACGCGGGCGTCTCCATGAGCCGCTACATGACCGAGCCGGACTGCTACAGGGTCGCCATGCAGAAAGCGTGGGAGGATCTGGGCCCGTGGGACATGTACTACAATTTGAATCCCGTCTCCCGCCTCACCTACTGCTATTCCACGATGATGCGGATCCTGTGGCCGGGCCGGGAGCTTCCGGAAGACGAGATGGCGAAGGTGGACGAGATCGTCTACATGGAGCCCGAGGATTACGACCGCGTCCTGGACATGCCGGAGCGATTGGCCGACATAGGGTTCCGCACCGCCATGCTCCCCCGGTTCTGTCATGAGGCGGAGGGGATGAAGGCCGCGCCGCTCACAGCCAGGATCATCATCGAGGGGTTTCGCCAGATCGCTTTCTGGAGAAGGGATTTCTCGTGGTGGCGCAACCGGGGCGCCATGGTGCAGATCGGGTACCAGGCGGAGATGCCCTTCGACACATTTTCCCAGGCCCGGAACGTGGTCAACTTCTCCATGGACCTGTTCAGGCGGCCCGAGACGATCGGCAGGGCGGCCCGGCACATGGCCCACAGCTTCGCCGACACGGCGATCCTCATGGCCAGACTCGTGGGCGTGCCGACCGTCCAGTGCTACTGCCACCGGACCTCGAACAGCTTCATCTCGCCCAAGCAGTTTGAGGAACTGGCGCTGCCCGGCCTGGAGATCGTGGTGAACAGAATCATCAAGGCGGGCATGACGCCGCTGCTCCATTGCGACGGGGACTGGACGGGCAACCTGCAGGCCATGCGCCGGCTGCCGGCCGGCAAGGTCGTGGTGCAGCTGGACGGGCTCACGGACATATTCAAGGCGAAAGAGGTGCTCGGGGACCGCGTATGCCTCTTCGGCGACGTACCCGCGGCCAAGCTAGTCACCGGGAGCACCGCCGAGGTGGACGAGTACTGTCACCGCCTGATCGAGGAGGTAGGGAAGGGAGGCGGCTTCATCCTGGCCGCCGGCTGCGAGGTACCTCCGAACGCCCGCCCCGAGAACCTGCGGGCCATGGTGGAGGCGGTGAAGAAGTACGGATACTACGGCAGGCGCACGCCGGTCCTGGCCGCCGCCTAAATGGCCCGATTAATAAACCGGACCACTGAGGAGGATCGCATGGAGACCATCGTCGGAGAGCGAATCAATGCAACCCGCTCGAGCATCCGCCGGGCCATCGAGGAGCGTGACGCGGACCTCGTGGCCATGGAGGCCAGGCGACAGCAGGAAGCCGGTGCCACTCACATCGACGTGAACGCGGGCACCGGATCGGGCCGCGAGCGCGAGGACATGGTCTGGCTCGCCTCGGTCGTCCAGGACGCCGTGGATATCCCTTTGTGCTTGGATAGCCCCCACGCTGACGTGATGGAAGCGGGCCTCTCTGTGGTGTCGAGACCGCCCATCGTCAATTCCATCAGCCTTGAGAAGGGCCGCTTCGACCCCATGCTCGAGATGCTGCAGGGCCGGGACTGCGGCGTGGTCGCCCTCTGCATGAGCGACCACGGCCTTCCCGGCGGCCCAGGAGATATGGTGGACCGGGCCGGGCGACTCGTGGAGGCCCTCGAGGCCGCAGGCATGACGCGCGGGAGAATTTTCGTGGACATCCTGATCCAGCCCATCGCGGCGAACACGGCCTCCGGGAGGAGCGCCCTGGATGCGGTCAAGGGGGTTCGAACCGCCTTTCCCGGCGTCCATGTGATCTGCGGCCTTTCCAATGTGAGCTTCGGCATGCCGCAACGGGCCGCCATCAACCAGATCTTTCTCGCCATGCTCATGGCGGTCGGACTGGATGCCGTGATTCTGGACCCTTTAAACAGGAGTTCCCACCGCTCAAAGACAGTCTTATCCAATGATTCCCGATA